>DAOTZP010000316.1:0-2003 GCA_034434265.1 Anaerolineales bacterium
ATGATTCAAGAAAACGCGCAATTAATCATTGCCACACATTCGCCCATTATTCTTGCATTCCCCGAAGCCGACATCATTCATTTTGAAAACGGCGCAATGAAACGGGTACAATACAAAGACTTGGAGCATGTTAAACTGACAAAAGATTTTCTTGAAAACCCGCAATCCTTCTTGCGCCACTTATAACATTCCCCTCCGACCACTGACCACTGACCACTGACCACTGAATACTGAATACTGAATACTGAAAAAACCGCCTCTCATGAAACAACTCCCCCCCGCCCGTATTCTCGCCATCGAAACCTCCTGTGATGAAACCGCCTGCGCCATTGTTGAAAATGGACGCGCTTTGCTTTCCTCCGTTGTCGCTTCGCAAATGGAAATTCACGCGCGGTATGGCGGCGTGTATCCCGAAGTCGCATCGCGTCAGCATGTGTTAAGCATCACGCCCGTTGTCGAGCAGGCGCTCGCGCAGGCTCACCTTACGCTGCAAGATATTGACGCGATTGCCGTCACGCAAGGACCCGGCTTGGCTGGCTCTTTGGTCGTCGGCATGAACATGGCAAAAGGACTCGCGCTTGGGGCTGGAATTCCGCTCGTGGGCGTGAATCATTTGGAGGGTCATCTTTACTCCGCGTGGGTGCATGACGCGGATTCTGCCGCGCCGCCCGCGCCTCAATTTCCCCTCATGGCTTTGCTTGTCTCCGGCGGACACACCGAACTCAACTTGATGACCGGACATCTCACCTATCAACGTCTCGGCGCAACGCTGGATGACGCGGCGGGCGAAGCCTTTGACAAAGTGGCGCGCCTGCTTGAGCTGGGTTACCCGGGCGGTCCCGCCGTGCAAAAATCCGCCGAGGAAGGCGATGCGCATCGGTTCAACTTTCCGCGTTCTTTGATGGATGGCTCGTATAACTTTTCTTTCAGCGGATTGAAAACCTCCGTGCTGTATGAAACCCGCGAGTTAAAAAAGAGGAGCGCGACTCTGCCCATCCCCGACCTTGCCGCTTCTTTTCAACAAGCGGTGGTTGATGTGCTGTTCAAGAAAACAATGGAAGCCGCGCGCGAATACGGCGCAAAAGATATTCTCGTGGCGGGCGGCGTTTCGGCAAACCGATTATTGCGCCAAACATTTCGCAAGCAAACTGAATTCCCCGTTCACATTCCGCCGCTTGCCTTATGCACAGACAATGCCGCCATGATTGCCGCCGCCGGGTATTTCCGTTTTGCGCTTGGGCATCGCTCTGAAATGGATATGGACGTGCTGCCGACGTGGACATTGGGTGGATGAACGTTGAGAATTTGAATTTTGTGCGTTCAACGACCGCCGACGTTTGACCGCAGTCCGTGTGCGGCGGTTGGAAAATTGCTGTTTTGCATAAGTCAAGAATTTGGGCTCGAATATCATCTCCCTTGTGGAGACCCGAAACCAAAACTCCCTTCCAAAAACGGAAGGGAGTTTGTGAGCGTGTAGGGACTCGAACCCTAAACCAACGGCTTAAAAGGCCGATGCTCTGCCATTGAGCTACACGCCCATATCAACAAGCGGGCTGTATTCTATCACGCCAAAACGTAATAATCAAGGAAAAAAGCGCGTCTATTTTTGCGGAGGTATCCCATGACTGAAGTTAAATATGTCACCGAATCTGATTTTCAAACCGAGGTGTTGAACGCCAACTTGCCCGTGCTGGTGGATTTTACCGCCAATTGGTGCCAGCCATGTAAAATGATTGCCCCGATTGTGGAACAGCTCGCTCAAGAATGGGAAGGCAAAGTAAAAGTTGTCAAACTCGACGCCGACCAAAACCCCAACGTGATGATGCAATACGGCGTAATGGGCATTCCCACCTTGATGCTTTTCAAAGGCGGAGAAATCAAGGAACGCATGACCGGCTTTCAGCCCAAAGAAAAACTCGCGGCAAAAGTCACCCCGCATGTGTAATGAAGGCGGCAATAACCCCGAATTTAATTCTTAACGCAAGTTGCCGCCTTCAAAAGGG
>DAOTZP010000317.1:0-4121 GCA_034434265.1 Anaerolineales bacterium
TGACGACGATGGCTTTGTCTTCGCTTAACTTCCACACAGCCGCGTCATCGGGCGAATCCAAACCCACCAGCAGGTTGGGGTAGTCTGCCGGGTTAAAAATGTTTTGAATGGGGCGCAGCACCTGCGCCAGCGCATCCGCGCTTAATTTGGAAGCTCAACCCGCGCACGCTGAAAGCGTCGTCAGCCGAACTTCACGTCCCGTTTGTGGAATAGCCATATCAACTCACTGAATACTGAATACTGCTGCGCCCTTTACGGACTCGGCGGCAGCGGAGATGTGCTGGGCAGCGGCAAAATAAACTGATTTCCGCTTGGCACAAAAATCGTCTGCACGCCCGGCGCCAGTTTCAAAATATATTGATATTGCAGCAGCTCCGGCGTAAGCGATTCCGCCAGCAGTTGATTTGCCTTCGCTTCCGCTTCGGCTTGAATCAACCGCGCCTGCGCCGCGCCTTGCGCCGCAATCACCGCCGCATCGGCTTGACCTTGCGCCACTTGACGGGCTTGCTCGGCTTCCTGCTTTTTTGTTTCAACGACAAATTTCGCCTGCTGCGCCTGCTGCTCGGCAATTTGCTTTTGCTCCACAGCCAGCGCGTACTCGTCGCTAAACCGGATGTTTCGCAGCACAAAATCGCGCAAGATTAAATCGTTTTCGGCAAACACGCGCTCCAATTCCTGCGTAATTAACATCTGCATTTCGCTGCGCTTGGTGCTGACAATTTCTTCCACGCCATATTGCGAAGCCACATCACGAATCACGCCGCGCGCCTGCGGGCGCACCAAACCGTCCTCATATCCAAAACGCCATGTGCGATACAAATCCACCGCATTCGCGGGGTTGATGGCATAAATCACCGAAGCATCCACATACACCTGCTGGCCATCTTTCGTGCGCACTTGAATTGAATCTTCGCCCATCATTGCGCCTTCATCTTCCGATGAAGACATGGTGTACGTTTGATTCAAAATTGAATACCTTTCCACGCGCTCGGCAAACGGAACAATCCAATGCAGACCGGCGTTCAAAGGCTCAGGGCGAATACCGCCATCGCCAATTACCGTCACCACAATTGCCAGTTCGTCAGGCTCAATAAACACAAGCCCCGCGCCGACAGTCGTCAGCAGCAGCGCCGCAACAACCAGCGCAATCGCAACCGTGCCAAGTCCTTTGTTGGGTTGATTTTTTCCCGCGCGTATGCCAATGGCAATCAACACGCCCACAAACGCCATCCACGCCAGCGAAGCAATGCTTTGTATAATTCCGGAAATATTCATCTCTGCCTCCAAATTTTTTCTATAAAGTTTTTAAATTAACGCAAGTTGCCGCCTTCAAAAGGGAAGAAGGATTTTGCCTGTTTTGAACCGCCGATGTGCAGCGGGCGCAGAGTTTTTAATGAATTTCTCCGTGCCCTCCGCGCCTTTGCGGTAAAAATTAAGCAAGGGTAGCAACTTGGGTTAAATTATAACTTGCTTGCCCCCGCTTCCAACCCATGTTAATATTTCTCTATGAAAACAGGCGACCTTGAAATTAAAGAAATTTTTTTGGATTGCTCCGCCCGAATCGTTTGCGCCCGCGAGCTGATTCCGCTCCCCGGACAATACCTGCTTGCCAGCCGGAGCGAGGATGACTCCCCGCTGGCAGTTCCCATCTTCCCAGCCGAATCCACGCCTGATGGTTTTTACGCCGCGCCTGTGCTTTCCTCCACATGGCAGCCGGGCGCCCGCCTTCGCGCCCGCGGCCCCATTGGTCATGGCTTTCGCATCCCGCCCGCCGCGCGAAAAGTTGCGCTCATTGCCTATGATGACGCGCCATACCGCTTGCGTGGATTAATTTCCCTTGCTTTTCAACAATCCGCTGAAGTGGTTTTGCTTGCCAATTCCCCCGCGCCCAACCTGCCCGAATCGGTGGAAGTGCAGCCGTTACAAGCGTGGAGCGAAATTGTCCGCTGGGCGGATTTCATCGCCGCCGATGCGCAGCGCGAAAACTGGGCGCAATTCAAAACCATGATGAGCGGATACAAACTCCCCGAAACGCAAATTCTCATCCGCGCGCCCATGCCATGCGGCGGGCTTGCCGAATGCGGCGCGTGCGCCTTACCCGCCGGTCACTGGTGGAAGATGATTTGCAAAGACGGTCCCGTCTTTCGGTGGGATGAGATTGTATAAAAAAGCCCGGAGGTTGCAGCGCCTCCGGGTTTTTTTGTTGTTTTTTTATTCCTTATACTTCCAATTCTGCGCGCCCCATGTCATGCTGCCCCAAGTGCTTAACACATAGCCTTCAAGATTATCGGCGATGCCGTAGTTATCCTGGAAGAGGTAGAGATATACCTGCGGCAACTCATCCACCACTGCTTGACCGATGGTGCAGTATGCGGCTTTGCGCGCTTCAAGGTCAAAGGTGGAACCTGCTTCGGTCAAGGCGGCATCCACCGCGGGGTTCGACCAGCGGAAGTAATTTCCGCCTGTGGGATTTTCCGCGCTGGGAATGCGGGAGGAGTGATAAGCGTCGTAGTTGTAGCCTTGCGGCTCAATCGTAAATCCGCGGTCAAAAATCAGCATGTCAAAGTCGCCAACCATGCGCGGGGAGTTGTCTTCAAACGTGCCGAAGATAATCGAGAAGTCGTAATTTTGAATCCGCGCTTCGATGCCGACGGCTTTCAAGTTTTCCACAATGAACTCTTCGGTCAGTTGCAGCGGGTCGAAGGCGGTGTAGCCTTGCAGTTCCAGCGAAAGGCGCGTTCCGTCTTTGGCGTACTTGGCGCCTTTTGCCACGCGAATGCCGTCATCGCCCATGACCCAACCCGCTTCTTCCAGCAGTTGATTTGCTTTTTCCACATTGTAGGGGAAGGCGCGCGGAATATCGCACTTCGACCAGCCATAAGCAAACGGGTTGGTGGAATCGGCAACCGAGCCTTTCAATACATCCTTTTGCAGGGTTTCGTAATCAATCGCGCTGGCAATGGCTTGGCGCACGCGAATATCGCCGAGGATGGGATGCGGCGTGGACGCGCTTGGGTCGCCATCGAACGGCGCGCTTAAATTAAAGTCAATTGCCATGTTCCAAATGCCGGGGATGAGATGCTGCGTGGCTTTGCCCGCGAGCAGTTTGTCGTAATCTTCTTTGAATTCGCCGGGCCACAAGTGGAACTGCGCTTCGCCGTTCATCATCATGGCGGTTTGCGCGGCGGGTTCAGGCACAATGCGGAAGACGAGCGAATCCAAATACGGTTTGCCCGCTTCGTAATAATTCGGGTTGCGAACCATCGTAATGCTTTCGCCCGAAACCCAATCGCTCACCATAAACGGACCCGCTGCAACGGGGTTGCGATTCCATTCCCAATTTGGCATGTCTTCCACTGCGCCGGTGGCATGACGCGGGAACAAACCATAAGCGAACTGGTCAATGTATCCGGGGTATGGCGTGGAGTAGATGAGTACCGCTGTTAACTCATCGGGTGTTTCCACTTTTTCAATCTGGTCAAACCCGGCTGTGCCGACCAACGCGCCCGAATTCGGGTTGGATAATACTTCCACAGTGAACTTGATGTCGTCCGAGGTGATGGGCTTGCCGTCCGACCATTTCAATCCGGGGCGCAGTTTCCATGTGACGGTTTTGTAGTCTGCGGAAAGTCCGCCATTTGCTTCGGTGGGAATTTCTTCGGCAAGCACCGCGACAAATTCGCCTTTTTCGTTGATGGTTGCCAAGCCGGTCATCATCACCGCTTCGGCGGCTTGACGCACAACCGCCGCATCCGCGAGGAAGTAGTTGAGCGTGACGGGTTCTTCGGGCAGGATTAAGGTGACCGTTCCGCTGCCGCCGTTGGATGGCTGCTCCGCGCTTGGCGCTTCACCCCCAGCCGGTTCTTGCGTGGCGGAACTTGTTCCTCCGCCGCACGCGCTGAGAATTAATCCCAGCAGGACGAACAGGGTCAAAAATTTTATTTTCATTTTCTCTTCTCCTTTTGTATCTATATCGTAGAACAGACTTCAGCCTGTTCGGACAGACTGATGATATTTAACCCAAGTTGCTACCCTTGCTTAATTTTTACCGCAGAGGCGCGGAGGACACGGAGAAATTCATTAAAAACTCTGCGCCCTCTGCGTCTCGGCGGTTCAAAACA
>DAOTZP010000318.1:0-3441 GCA_034434265.1 Anaerolineales bacterium
TCCGTAATTTGCACAAACGCTCCGCTGCGCGTATCCAATTTGAAAATATCCTTATCCTCGTACGGTCCTGCATGAATGAGAAGATGGCTGCCATCCGGCGCCCAGCTCAGGCTGCCGCCAATGCCTTGCAGGTTTTGGGTGAGCCGCGTGTGATTTTTTCCATTTGCGTCCATGAGAAAGATTTCATATTCAAACGGCACGCCAACCGACATGGCATAAGCGATTTGCTCCCCGTTTGGCGACCATGCCACAGCGACAATATCGCCCGCGCCTTGATACAACATGCGCGGATTTAATCCATCCGCATTGACAACCCAAATGGCGGTTGGGTTCTCTCCCACCCGATTGGCAAAGACAATTTGCCTGCCGTCAGGTGAGTAATCCGGCGAGATGACATTGCCAATGGATTTGGTGATTTGAATAAGGTCCTTTTGCCCAAATGACAGAAGATATAAATCAAAAGGTCCGTTGCGGTTGGAAGCAAACAGCAGCCCGCTTGCATCGCGCGTGAAGGTTGGGTAGTAATTGCTGGCTTCCATATCGGTTAATTGGGCGTATCCGCTGCCATCGCGGTGAATCATGCACAACTGGTTGTAATTGCCGCGCGTGCAGGTGAATGCAATCTTTCCGCCATGGGCATCGGTGGGGCGCGGCGTTATTGTACTGGGCGGAGGCGGCGTAATGTTGGCGGCAAACGGCGTAATGGTTTCGGTTGCGGTCACCTCTGATGCTGTCTGCTGCGGAGCGGGGCGCACCATCCATAGCAGCGCAATAAACCCCGCAATGAGCAGAAAGAAGAAAACTGAAACCCATTGGATGCGAGGCTGTTTTTTTTTCGATGGCGCATCCAAAGCGGCAAGGCGCTCTTGCAGGGGCGGTAAATCCTGCGCGATGCTGGATGTCTTGGGGGCGGGAAGGTATTTCCACTTGAGCAGGATTTCGGCGCTGGTTGTGTTGGCATTTTGCTCGATGCGGTCGGGAATTTCTTCCACAGGAATACGCGCGGCAAGGCTTAATGCGGAAAGCAGCTCGGTGGTTGTCTTAAATCGCTCCTCAGGCTTCTTTCGCAATGCCCAGAGAATCATGCGCGAAAAATGGTCCGGCAGCGCGGCGTTGAGCGTTATTGGCGGCGCGGGCTGCGTGTTAAGATGCTCGCGGCGGATTGCGTCTTTGGTGGATGGCGCACCGCCCCCGTTAATCCATGCGGTTGTAACCATCTGGTAAAGCAGCACGGCAAGCGAATAAATATCCGCTGCGGTGTCAAGCGGCTGATTGTTGAACGACTCAGGCGCGGCATATAAACGCGGATACCGTCCCGTTTTTCGCATGGGCGTTTGGATGGGCTGCGCCGCGCCAATGCCGCCGAGCAGAATTTCCCCTTTTTTATTCAAGCGGATGACTTCGGGCGAAAGGTGCAGATGAACGAAATGATTTTTGTGCAACACATCCAGCGCATTGCAAAGCGCTTTGACCAATATCAACGCCTCGCGGGTTTGCAGCGGCGTTTTGACCTCAAGGATATTTTGCAGCGAAGGTCCATCTACCCAGTCTTCAAGGAAGAACGCGAAGGACGCGGTTTGATACATGCCCAAATAGCTGACAAGGTTGGGGTGGGTGAGTCCCCGCAGCCTTGCAGAGTGCGTTTCCAGCTCTTTTAGGAAATCCTTGTCTTCGTAAATATTTTTGGCAATGCAAGTAAGCGCAAATGATTTTTCGCTGCGAATATCAACGGCGCGGTACAGCTCGCCCAATGGCACGGATGCGATGAATTCTTCCATGCGGTATTGATTGAGCAGGGTTTCTCCCTTTTTTAGCGCAGGCATGTGTAAATTTTAAACGCTTATGGAAAAATACGAAAGCGGGAATGAAAAAGCGGCGGCTTGCATTCATTAAAACAAACTCACCCGCGAATCTTCAAGTTCGGGGTGAGGCATGTTTTGTTTTGTGTGTTTTTAGTGTTTTTGATACAGCTCGCCGGCAGTTACTTTGAAGTCAAGATGGTTTTGTTCAGGGGCAAAAACGCAGGTTGCAAAATCGGTGAAGGCGCAGGGCGGGTTGTATGCTTTGTTGAAGTCTATGAAGATGCTGCCGTTTGATTCCACATCTGCGGCAAGGTAACGCCCGGTTGGATATGTTTCCTCTTTTGCGGTGGGGTCCCAAAATCGTAAAAAGAGCGTGCCGTCGTCTTCTTTGTTCACATCCAGTTGGTAGTGATTTCCGCCAAATTCAAAGGAGAGGTAGCCTTCCACCGGAAATTCTGATTTTTCGCCGGTAAGGTCGGGGAAGTATGCCATTTTAGGGCGGTCGTAAGGCATGTAAATCGCGGGAATGCGGAAATCTTCGTTAATGTCGTACCAGATGCGGGGAGGAAAACTGCGGCGTTCTTCGCGCTGGTTGTCCCAAATGCGCGCCCCAAAGCGGCTTCCGCGTTGGATGATGACCAACTGAACATCTTCAAAATTAAGAAAGCTCGGGTTTTCAGATTGGTCTGTTTGCATAATGGAGAAGTCCGTTGTCTTCCCGTTAATTTTGGCGTCCACCCCGTTTTCGCCTTTGTAGGTGACAAATTTCCCATTAAAGTCAAGATAACCAATGTTTTCCGGAAGGCGGCTGGGCAGTTGTATTTCGCAAGCCGGGTGCGACCCGAGCTTGTTTTTGCCAAGCTTCAGCCAGTACAGACCACAAAGGGCAAGCCAGCCATTTTCCTTGCGGATACCCGCGTCGCGTTCGGCGCGCCATTCATTAATAACTTGACGATAGGTTTTATTTGCCATGCAGCGATTATACCAACAAAAGAGATTTGAACATTTCTATTTCGTAACAGCAGTGTAGCCTTTTTTCTTCACAGCTTCGATGATTTGTTCTTCGGTCAGTTTGCTTTCGTCGTATTCGACGACCATTTCCAACCTGCGATAGCTGGCGTTGATTTCCTTCACGCCTTCGAGCTCGTCTTCGAGCGATTCGAGTTTCATGGCGCAGTTGGCGCAGGTCATGTCTTCGACTTTGAATGTTTTCTTTACCATCATTACCCTCTACTCAAACACAATCTGCCCGGTATACATGCCCATTGAGCAGGTGAAGAAGAGTTCGCTGCCAGCGGGCTGCGCGGGGATGTTCACCTTGACCACGCCGGTGGCGGGGAGCAGTTCATAATAATCCAGCGCGGGGATGACGAAATCGCGCGCGCAGGAATAGGTCTCGTCGGTGACGAGGTTCAATATCAGGTCTTTGCCTGCGGGGGCTTTAAGCAGCGCGGGGAAGTAGCCGTTGTTTCGGACGGTCAGCGCCAGCTCGCCATCGGGGACTTGCGCGGCGGGGGCTTCCGCCTGGGCGGGCTGTTCGGCAGCGGGGAGGAGTCCGCGCGTCAGATTTTGAAACGAAAAAGGCGAGCCCATCAGGTTGAGTCCTCCGTCCAATGTGACCAATCCCAAAATCAAAACG
>DAOTZP010000319.1:0-3755 GCA_034434265.1 Anaerolineales bacterium
TACGCCCAAGCGCAAATTATCGAAGAGCCGCCCGCGCCGGAAATCCCCGCGTATAACGGGAACAAATACATCCTTGTGGACATCTCTGAACAGCACATGTATGTATATGAAGGCGATTTTCTGGTGTACAGCTTTGTCGCTTCAACAGGAATGAACAACGCCACCCGCGTGGGCAGTTTCAGCGTGTTGAATAAAATCCCCAACGCGTATGGCTCCACATGGAATATTTGGATGCCAAACTGGCTGGGCATTTACTGGGCGGGGAGTTTGCAAAACGGCATACACGCGCTGCCCATCATGTCCAACGGGGCAACGCTTTGGGAAGGCTATCTGGGCATTCCCATTTCGTATGGCTGCGTGGTGCTTGGCTCGTACGAATCGCAACTGCTGTACGATTGGGCTGAAATTGGCACTCCTGTGGATATTCAATGGTAGGTTAAAACTTTCTCATCGTAACATTTGCCGCTGCTTCTTCAAGGTTATAATGATTTTGACGTATCCACCTTTTTTATTACAAGAAAGGCGCACCATGAACGCGACACAATCCACAAACAGCAAACGCAAATTCATCCTGCCCGTTTTATTGACTGTGGCTGGATGCGCGGTGTTTCTCTTTGCCGCGTGGATGGCGGTGAAATCTCCCGCTTTGGCTTCCGTATTCAATGCGGAAGGAGAAACGCATCAAGCGGCGCGCCCCAAGCCTTTTGGACAATTCAGCCTTGCCAAGCCGCAAAACGCTCCCCCGTTGGCAAATACCGCGCTGCAGCCCGCGGAGCAAAATCCGCTGCCCACGCCGACTCCGCAGCAGGCGGCGCAAGCCGCGCCAACCGCGACATTCATCCCGCCGACGGCTGCGCTGCTTCCCCCGACGGATGAAGTCATACCAACCGTTGAAGCGGTTGAAGTGATTGTGGAAACGCCCACACCGCAGCCGGAAGAAAACTCCGGTACGTTGATTGCGGAGATTGTTCCCGATACGCCTACGCCCGAATATGTTGCGCCGACTGCCGCGCCGTATGTGCCGGTGGCAGGCAGCGGCGAGCGCTGGATTGATGTGGATTTGACCCAGCAGCGCTTGTATGCGTATGAAGGCGATACGCTGGTCAATTCGTTTGTGGTTTCAACCGGCACATGGCAAACGCCAACCGTAACGGGCAAATATAAAGTGTGGGTAAAGTTGCGCTCGGCTGCCATGTCGGGACCGGGGTATTACCTTCCGAATGTTCCTTACATCATGTATTTTTACGGCAGTTATGGCATTCACGGCACTTACTGGCATAATAACTTTGGCACGCCGATGAGTCACGGCTGCGTGAATATGACCATTGCAGACGCGGAATGGCTGTATAACTTTGCTTCGGTTGGAACTGTGGTAAATGTGCATTATTAATCTTTCCGATTTGCGATGAACCATTGGTGATGGAAATGAACGAGGAATTGAAACGACTATCGCGCCGCGATTTCTTGAAGCTTTCCTCTTCGGGCGCGCTTGCATTTGCGTTGAATGAAATGGGCTTTGGCAAAGCGCTTGGCGCGCCGCCCGCCTCAAAAGGAAGAATCACATGGAGCGGAGTTCCTCTCAATAAAGAACCGGCGCTCAACGCGCCTGAAATCATGCGCTTTGGCATTGATGTCAGCGTGGATTTGATTGCCGAAGTGCAGGGCGATTTTGGCTACGGCAATCCATTTAACAATATCTGGTATCAAATACAAGACGGCTATGCGTATTCAGGCTGGATTCAACCTGTGGAGTTTAATTATCAAAAACCCGCGTATCACATTCCGCCCGAAGGACAGCTGGGCGAGGTGGTTGTTCCATTCAGTCAGACCAAGTTGGACCCGTTTATCAACGCGCGCAAAGGATATCGCATTTACTATGGCAGCGTACATTGGGTGAAGAAAGTCATCGTCACCCGCGAGGAAAAAAGCATCTGGTACGAAATTTACGACAATCACCTTAAGACCTCGTATTATGTCCCATACTACGATATGCGCCTCATCCCGCCTGAGGAAGTTGCCCCGCTTTCGCCCGAAGTTCCGGCAGCGGAGAAACACATCCATGTAGATTTACCCTCGCAGACCGTCACCGCGTTTGAAGGCGAAAAACTGGTCTTTTCGGCGCGCTGTTCAAGCGGAGCAAAAGGCACATACACCCCAACGGGCGATTTTTCCACTTATCATAAAGGTCCATCCATTCACATGACCAATCAGGATGAAGAGGGCGTGGAAAATTATTACCAGCTGCCCGGCGTTCCGTGGACTTCGTTTTTCACCAGCGAGGGCGTGGCGTTTCATGGCACTTACTGGCATAATGATTATGGTCGTCCGCGCAGTCATGGCTGCGTTAATTTAAAGTCGGAAGACTCCAAGTGGCTGTATCGCTGGTGTACGCCCACAGTGCCGCTTGGCGAAGATTACGTGCATCTGCCCGGACAAGGCACGCGCGTAAAAGTTGTATAAACCCAACCAAAGAAGGAGAAAAACATGAGCTCGGCATTTAATCACAATCAATACGTTCTTAAGCGGCAAATCCTCGCGCTGGGAGGCAAGTTCCGCGTGTATGCGCCCGGCGAACAGCTGGTGCTGTACGTGGAACAAAAATTATTCAAACTGCGCGAAGACATCCGCGTGTATGCGGATGAAAACAAAGCGCAGGAAGTTCTCACCATCAAAGCGCGGCAAATTATTGACTTTTCCGCCGCGTACGACGTGGTGGACAGCGCCGCCGGGCAAAAAGTGGGCGCGCTGCGCCGCAAAGGTCTTGCTTCCATTTTGCGCGACGAATGGGAAGTGCTGGACGCAAACGACAATGTGATTGGAAAGTTATTTGAAGACAGCATGGGCATGGCGCTGTTCCGCCGCTTTTTGAGCAACCTCATTCCGCAAAATTACGATTTGATGATAGGCGAAACCCGCGTTGCCGATTACAAGCAAAATTTCAACCCGTTCACCTACCACCTGAATATTGATTTCAGCATGGATGCAGCCCGCCAGCTCGACCGCCGTCTTGGTCTTGCCGCCGCAATTTTGCTCGCCGCTGTGGAAGGCAGACAGCAATAATCTTTTGGAAACGAAAATCCCTCTCTCGGTCAGAGGGAGGGATTGTTTTTATTCCCATGCCAAACCAACCTTTGTTTCTTGGGCTTGTAATAGACGAAAACGGCAGCGCCGTGGAAGCCGGTTTTATTGGCAGCGAGCCTTGCTACGTCATCAATGACGCGGGGTTTAAGCGCCATGTGCCAGCCGAACAGATTGACCGCGCGGTCTTGAATCATATTGGCGAGATGATGAAAGGCAGCGAGGATATCATCAGCGAACAAACCGCCAAAATACTCGGACAGGACGACCCGTTCTCCAAAGCCCTCATTCAACAACAGCTCAAAAACATGGACAAGCAGTTTGAAGCGCTGATGCAAGCCGGTATGCCCGAAGAAATGCGCGCCTACCTCGGCATGATGGGCTTCAAAGTGATTGTCAACTATCACGGCGAAGTGCTGCGCGTGGAGCAGCCCGTCGCCCCGGCAAGCGGCGACGATGATGAGAATTAAAATTCAACACAACGGCTTTTGTGGGAAAGCCAAAGCAAAAGTATAATCACTGCATGACTGAAAATTTTGAACAAACACAACCTACCGATTTGGGAAGCACGCAGCCTTCCCAGAAGCAAACCGAACCACCCGCCCCCGCATTGGACGATACGCAGCCCATTAAGCCAATAAAAAAACCTTCGCGCTGGCGCTCGTTTTTCACCGGAT
>DAOTZP010000320.1:0-5289 GCA_034434265.1 Anaerolineales bacterium
GTATTGTTTCAACAGCAGGCAACTGCACAAGCAGCGTTTTCCCAACTACGCCTCTCACGTGATGGACTTCGTAAGCCCACTGTTTTAGACACTCTCATGGATGACCGAAACTGCAAATTATCTTGCAAATGATAAAAAAAGCGCCTATCTGCAAAAACTTTCATTCCCAAATCGCACGCCGGTGTTCAGGGAAGATGAAATTATATTTATAGACAAAGCAAAAAATTTTGTTCAGCAAATCTTTAATGCCGCCTCTGTGTCGCTTTTGGGCTTGTTTGTGACATCCCTTTTCTCATGGATGCTGAACACGCCTGAAAGCCTGCGCGCCGGTTTTCGCCTTGCGGGCTGGGTGTGTATTGGTGAAGCCCTGCTTATGACTGCTTTGGCTTTCATTGCCGCGCCGCTGCTTTCCATTCCGCCCGGCGGAACGCTTCAAAGTTTGCTCCCCATTCACGTTTTACAATCCGGAATGCTGCTTTCTTCTGCGGCAATGAGCGCTGCGGGCTTCCTTTTGTTGAGATTGTTTGCGGCTCGCGCCGCATAACAAGCCTGCATGTTTTGCGCTCTTGCGCTCCCCTTCCCCTAAAAAAAAGCGGGGTTTTGCACCTCCGCTTAAAAACTTTGCTTTACGAATTATTCCCGCTGGTGTAAAATGCCTGCCTGTCAGCCGCATGGAACGTTTGCTTAAATAAGGAAAATTATGGACAAATGGTTTAATCGTGTATTGATTGCGCTTGCAATCGTCGGTTTGGCGGTTTCAATTTATATGACCGTGTATAAAATCACATCCAATAACAAGATGTGCCTCGGCTCCGGCGATTGCGCCACCGTAAATTCCAGCCGATACTCGGAAGTGAACGGAATCCCGGTCGCCGCGCTCGGCGTGGTTGGGTATGCAGCCATACTTGCCGTATTATTGCTGGAAAAAAGAATTTCATTTTTCAAAGAAAACGGCTCATTGTTACTGTTTGGCATGGCGTTAACGGGTTTTCTTTTTACGCTATGGCTGATTTATGTGGAAATTTTCTTAATTTACGCCTTGTGTCCGTTTTGCCTTGTCTCACAGATAACCATGACCGCCATTTTTATTTTAGCGGTGATTCGCCTGATTAAAAACCCATAAGATAACAGGAGGTAAGGGAAATGCCCCGCATTAAGTGCCATTACAGCGATTGTGTGTTCGTAGATGAAGGTTATTGTTCCGCCGCAGCAGTGGAGTTTGACCCCGATACCGGGTGCGTAACTTACACGGTCACGGAGGACAGCCAGGATAAAGATGAAGAATGGGATGACGAAGAATTGGATGATTGGGAGGAAGAGGAAGACGATGAGGAAGACGACGATTGGCTTGAAGAAGAAGACGAGTTTTAACGCATAAAATAAAACATAACTCACCCCGAAATTAGAAGTTCGCGGGTGAGTTTGTTTTTATTTGGCAAAGTGATACAACAACACGCCGGCAGCCACCGCAAGGTTCAGCGAGCTTGCCCGCCCCCGCATGGGGAGGGAGATGGTCACATCGCAAGCGGCGGCTTGTTGGGGCGAAAGTCCTTTTTGCTCGTTGCCCAACAGCAAAACCCAAGGCAGTTGCGGAATCAGGGTTTGGTAATCCACATCGGCTTTGGCGGAAGCGCCAATCAGTTGGCAGCCGCGCCCGCGTAAAAATGGCACAAAATCTTCAAAGGAAGATTGAAAGACGGGTATCCAAAAAATTGTTCCCATGCTGGCACGCACGACGGTGGGATGATACAAATCCACGCCGCCATCAAGCAAAAAAAGCGCATCAAGGCCGACCGCGTCCAACGTGCGTAAAATTGTGCCGAGATTGCCGGGGTCTTGCGGGGAAACCAGCGCAGCGGCGCGGGAAAAAGGCTTCACATCCGTCAGAGAAAGATGCCGCTGGCGGACAACGGCTAAAATTCCCTGAGGGTTTTCTTTATCGGCAAGCGATTCCAGCACGGCGGAAGAGACCGGCTGGGGAGGAACAGGCAGGCGGGTAAGCAGCCCGCGAGCGTAAGCGCTGGTCAACTGTTCCGGCGCGTATAGCACAGATTCCATCTGCCAGCCTGCTTCCACCGCTTCGCCTATGTGATGAATGCCTTCCACCAAAAAAGAGTTTGTTTCGGCGCGCGCTTTTTTTTGGCGCAGGGCGCGCGCGCGTTTAACAAGCGGGTTGGATAAACTGGTAATTGTTTCCATGTGGTGATAAAAAAGCCCCGCGCGCGGCGGGGCTGTGATGTGTGAAATTAATTGCCGGAGAGGGCGGCTTCGACTGCAGCGGCGATTTCATCATACGATGGGACAAAACCGGGGTTGATAATTTGTCCATTGACGAAAACGCTTGGCGTGCCTGTTACGCCTAATTCCAGCCCTTTGTCAAAGTCGGCTTGAATTTGGTCAAGATATTTGTTGGCTTCAAAACAGGCGTTGAATTGTTCCATATCCAGCCCGGCGTTTTCAGCAAAGGCTATCAGGCGGCGGTCCGCATAGGCGCCCATGTTTTCGCTGTTCCAGTTGGCGTAGATGATGGCTTTCATATCCCAGAATTTGCCTTGCTCTGCGGCGCACATGGCTGCATTGGCAGCCTGGTCTGATTCGCCTCCGTTGCTGGCGCTGCCGCCGTCTATAAACGGGTAATGGTGAAAGGTGTAAAACACTTTGCCGGTTTCAACAAGGTTGATGATGATGAGCGGCTCAACAGCGCTGGAGAAGTTGCGGCAGGCGGGGCATTGAAAATCTTCATATACGTCAATTTTCACAGGCGCGTTGGGGTCGCCAAGCGATGTCATTTCCACTTGTTTGTAGGTTTCTTTTTCAGGGATGATGATTTCGCCGACGGGTTTCATCTGGGGGTAGATGAATAAAAACGCAATGAAGATGGCGCCCACGCTAATCAAGCCAATGGCAAGCAGGCGGCTGCGGGCTGCTTTGCGGCGCATTTCTTCGCGGCGCGCCTGACGTTTACTCATTTCTTTTGTATTGCTCATGCGGTCTCCTAAGTGATGATTTTCGGTAAGGTGATGTGCGGCAAAATGCGCTTTGCCAAACAAGCGTCAGGCGGCAATTTTGCCATGCGGAAAAGCTTTTGTCCAGAAAAGGTTAAAAACCTCTTATGATTCCCGAATACGGGCTTCGACCCATAACAACATGGTTCGCAGCGCTTCTTCTTTTTCGGGTTCGTTGTGCAGCTCGTGGTAGGCGTTATCCCACAGGACGAGGGTGCATTTGTCTTTGAGCGCATTTGCAAATTGAATGCTGCCTTCGGGGAAGGCAATGCGGTCTGCTTTGCCGTGCATGAGCAGCAGGGGCAGCGAAAATTCTGCGGCGTGCTCCAACGTCCAACGGGTGACGCCAAGCATGATTTTGCCAAAGCCGAGTGAAAGTTTATCATGCACAAGGGGGTCTGCAAGGTAGCGCTCGACTACTTTGGGGTCGCGGGAAATGGCGGCGGTTTCCAACCCGCTGGGGATGGCAACCGAAGGCAGCAGCGAGCCAAGCGCGCGCGCCGCGGCGACTTTGACGGGCTGATTTTCCACTGCGGTGCGCAGCCCCGCGCTGGTGGCAACCACTCCTTTAATTTCCGGTTTTCGCTTGAGCCCGTAATAAAGGACAAGAATGCCGCCCAAGCTGTGACCATATAAAATGACGGGGAGCCCGGGGTAACGCGCGCGCGCCTGTGCGATGAGCGTATCAATATCCTGCATAAAGTCTTCAATTGAATCCATGTGACCGCGCGCGCCGTCGGAACGCCCGTGACCGCGCAGGTCAAAGCCCATCATGTGAAAGCCGCTCTTGCAGAAAAAACTTCCAACGTGGGCATACCGCCCGGTATGTTCCCCAACGCCATGCACAAGGCAAATCACGCCTTGCGGCTGCACGGTGTCTGCTTCCCAGCCTTGTGAAAAAATCGAACCGCCGCTGGATGTTTTCCAATTCGTTTCAAAATGTTTCATTGCTGACCTCTGGGTATGAAAAGTGTTTCAAACGGAATATGACATCACAGGGAGCGATTCCCCTGTGCGGCAAAAGCCGAGTTTTTTATACAGCGCTAGCGAGCCGCTGTTCTCTTCTTGCGTATTGACCGTAACCCGCGCGGGCATTGTAAAGCGCATTGCTTCACTTACAAGCGCCGCGCCAATTCCCCTGCCCTGCCAGCCGGGCAGCACGGCAAGCCGCGCAAGATGTATTCCATGCGGGCTGCCCGTGCTGATTTGATAGCCAAGCATTTCGGATTCGTTTTCCGCGACTGTTGCGCGCGCCGCGAGTGAATATGCCCGTTCAAGCGTATCCTGCGTGTTGTGCCAGAACGCGCCGAAGGCTTGCAGGTCAATTTGTGTGACGGCTGGCAAATCTTCTGCGCGCATCGGGCGGATGTTGAAATCGCGCGGGGTGAAAGCAGGGGGAACAAAAAGCGACTCTCTTTCCAACAATACAATGCGGCTGTGCAGGGTAAAGCCGCTTGCGCGTAAAAGGGTTTGAAACCACGGACGGCTGACAATGGCTGCCGCCCGTCCGCGCGGATGATGATGAAGAAAATGTTCGCGCGCGTGTTCCCATAATGACATCCATGCTTGCTGCGCGGGAATGTGCGGCAGGTATCCAAAAAATCGCAGCCAAAAAACATTGGGCGGCGATTCGGGGCAGGCAAGCGCGGCGGCGATTTACCCGTGTTCTTCGAGCGCCCAATAACAGGGCGAGCCAATCCACTCCAACGGGGAGCGCCAATCGAGGTGGCGGTGAATTTTTGATTCGTTAAAGGTCAGATTGGAAATTTGGTGATAATCTTCCTGCTTTACCGGGCGAATCTGCAAGCCAAGATGAATCATTTTTGGGTGAGGCGCAAAAAGAATCTTAAGATGCGGTCAAAAATGCCGGGGTTTTTCTTTGATTGTAATGAGCCAAGCATGTTAAATGCGGATTCGGTCAGGCTGCCTTTTTTGAGTTTAATGGCGGCAGCGGATTTTAAGACCATCGCGCGCAGGTCGCCTTCGTCTATTTGGGCAAACAGCTCCGCCGATTTTTCATAAGCGGCAAGGGCTTCTTCGTCACGCGAAAGGGCTTCCAGCGCGGCGGCTTGGTTGCCCAGCGCCATTGCCTGCCGTTTGATGTCTTTGATGCTTTCAAAAAAAGATTCCGTGCCGAGCGTGGCGTCCAACGCTTCCTGCGGTTTGCCTGCTTGCAGCAAGGCAACGCTTAAGTTGTTTTTTGCTTCGGCGGCGGAGGCATGGTCTTGTTCGGCGGCAAATGCTTGCACGGCTTTAAGAAAGAATGCCGCGGCTTCATCGTACA
>DAOTZP010000321.1:0-2839 GCA_034434265.1 Anaerolineales bacterium
GAGAACGCCATCCGCGCCGTGCAGGCGATGGGGCTGAAAGTACGCTCAATTTCGGATATTACCCCGGTGCCGCACAACGGCTGCCGCCCCCCGAAACGAAGACGCGTGTAACAGGTTGTTGAGGTAGTTATTTATGTCCAAATCATTAAGTGCTGTTTGCAAACTCTGCCGCCGCGAAGGCGAAAGACTTTACCTGAAAGGGGAGCGCTGCTTTACCCCCAAATGCTCCTTTGAAAAACGCGACTATGCCCCCGGTCAGCATGGGCGCACCGCCGGAAAAAGCGGAAAAGGCATGGGAACAGGGCGCGCCTCCGACTTTGCCCGCCAGCTGCGCGCCAAGCAAAAAGCCCGCCGCATTTACGGCGTGCTTGAACGCCAATTCCGCCGCTATTATGATACCGCCATCACCCGTCGTGGTCTGACCGGTTTGAACTTGCTTCAAATTCTTGAATCACGCCTTGACAATGTCATCTTCCGCTTGGGTTTTGCTTCCAGCCGTTCGCAAGCGCGCCTGTTGGTCACTCACGGTCACTTTACCGTCAATGGCCGCCGCACTGACGTGCCCTCCATGCTGCTGAGCGAAGGCGATGTTGTCATGGTGCGCGAAGGCTCAAGCAAATTGACCTATTTCAAAGACCTGAGCGACTATGCCGAAAAACGCAACGCGCCCGGCTGGCTCAACCGCGATTTGAAAGCCATGCGCGGAACCGTTGCCCGTATGCCTGAACGCGCCGAGATTGACGGAAGCCTCGACGAACAACTCATCGTCGAATATTATTCCAGACGCTAATCTTCCATTGCATCGGGTCGGTGAACTTCACCGCCCTGATGCCCTTAGATAAGGGAAAGGTGAACCGTGACCGGTATTTCGAACATGGTTATGCCCAAAATTGAGCGCGAAGCAGAAGCGCGGAATTACGGCAAATTTATCATCAGCCCCCTCGAAGGAGGCTATGGCATTACGCTTGGCAATGCCTTGCGCCGCGTCCTGCTTTCTTCACTGGAAGGCGCTGCAATTACCTCCGTGCGCGTGGCGGATGTGCTGCATGAATTCAGCGACATTCCCGGCGTGCGCGAAGACGTAATTCAAGTCATGATGCAAATAAAACAAATCCGCATCAAAATGGACGGCGTGGACAGCGCCCGTATGCACCTTGAAGTGCGCGGCGAAGGCACAGTAACAGCGGCGGATATTGTCCCCCCCGCTGAAATTGAAATTGTCAACCCCGACCTGTATCTTTTTACGGTGGATAACCCCAAAACCAAACTCGACATTGAATTCATGGTTGAGCGCGGACGCGGGTATTCCCCCGCCAATGACCGCTCCGGGCACATGCCCATCGGGGAACTGCCTGTGGACGCAATCTACAGCCCCGTCAAACGCGTCAATTGGGAAGTTGCCTCTGCCCGCGTGGGTCAGAGCACAAATTACGATAAATTAATTTTGGAAATCTGGACAGACGGCACCATCTCGCCGGAACGCGCCTTGAGCTCCTCTGCCCGCATTCTCATTGACCATCTGCGCTACATTGCCGGAATCAACGAAGAAATGCTGACAGTGTCCGTTGAGCGCGAATCCTCGGGAAGCCGCCTGAGCAGCGAACTGGCGGAAACGCCAGTGGAAGCCCTTGACCTTTCCGTGCGCGTCTTCAACTCGTTGAAGCGCACCGGCATCACCACCGTTGGTGACGTGCTTGACCTCCTTGAAAAAGGCGAGACGGCGGTCATGTCCATCCGCAATTTTGGCGAAAAGAGCCTCGACGAGCTCCGCGAAAAGATGCAGGAAAAGGGCTTCTTGAAAGACTCATCATCCTCGGAGAGTTAAGAGATGCGACATTCAGTAGCAGGTTATAAATTAGGACGCACCAAGAGCGCGCGAATTGCCTTGCGGCGCAACCTTATTAAACAATTGTTCACGCACGAGCGTATTCAAACCACCAAGGCAAAAGCCGCCGCCATTCGCGGCGACGCCGAACGCTTGATTACGCTGGCGCGCAACAGCGCCAACGGCACCGCCGAAGAAAAAGTTCACGCCCGCCGCCTGGCAATTTCGGAGCTCGGAGATAACCAACTCATCAAACGCCTGTTTGAAGATATTGCCCCGCGCTTTGCCAACCGCCCCGGCGGCTACACCCGCGTCATGAAACTTGGACCCCGCCTCGGCGACTCCGCTGAAATGGTTGTCCTTGAATTAGTTGAAGAATAGTGATTGGATTTCGATAGAGACTGGATAATTAGTGAGTAGAGAAGCGGCATTGCCAATCTCCCATAACTAATCTCTAATCTCTACCCCATGGCACGTTACCAAGTTACCCTTGCTTACGACGGCTCCAACTTTCAAGGGAGTCAAAGGCAGGCAAACGGCAGAACCGTTCAAGGCGAATTTGAAAAAGCATTACGCGCCTTAAATTGGAACGGGCATTCCATCCTCATGTCCGGAAGAACGGACACAGGCGTTCATGCAAGCGGGCAGGTGGCTGCCTTCGACCTCGAATGGCGGCGCCCGCTTGATGAATTGCGGAATGCGCTCAACGCCAACCTTCCGCTGGATATATCCGTGCGGAGTTTGTCCTGCGCCGCGCAAAACTTTCACCCGCGCTTTGATGCCGTCTCGCGCAAATATTGTTACAGGCTGTTCTGTGACCCCGTCCGCGACCCGTTACGCGAACGATATTTGTGGCGGGTGCATCCCGCGCTGAATGAAGACGCGCTGCTCCGCAATGCGCAAGTCTTTCTCGGCACACATGATTTTGCCGCCTTCGGTTCGCCGACTTCCCCGCGTGGCACAACCACGCGCACGGTGACAAAATCCGAGTGGAGACAAATGCCCGACGGCGAG
>DAOTZP010000322.1:0-4225 GCA_034434265.1 Anaerolineales bacterium
ACATGGCATTTGGAGGAAGCGTGGAAGTTGGAGGCAGCGGGGTTGCTTGAGGGAGCAAAGTTACAGTGGGCGTGTTGTACCCAAATGTTGGCACAGCGGGCAAATTTGCCTCTCGCGCAGGGAAAAAGTATTGAAGCAAAAACGCGGTTGCCGCGCACAATAAAAACCCCGTGACCGCAAATGCGGCAATCCACCAAAGGTTGTTTCCTTTTCGAATGTTACGCGCAAAGCTTTGCATGATGCGATTGTATCACCCGAAAATCAGAAAGGCGTTATAAATTCGAGTCAAATCGCAGCATGTATGCAAGAGGGCAAATTACGCGAAGCGATTCGTATGATTGCGAACAAGCGCTTAATACGCAAAACTGCCAAAATTTAACGGCAGACCACAATTTGCGGTCTGCCGTCGGCGGTCAATGAAAAAGCGTTGATTTTGCGTAAATGCAATCAACAATCACAAACCTGCTTGCGCTTATTCTTCTTTTCGCAAAGCGGGGAAGAGCAGCACTTCGCGGATGGAGTGCTTGTTGGTGAATATCATCGTCAGGCGGTCAATGCCCATGCCAAAGCCGCCGTTGGGCGGCATTCCATAACGCATAGCGCGAAGATAGTCTTCGTCCATCGGGTGTTTTTCCTCGTCGTCGGCGGCGTAGTCGCGCCCCATTTCAAGGAAACGCTGTTCCTGGTCCAACGGGTCGTTAAGTTCGGTAAAGGCGTTGCACAATTCAAAGCCCGCCACATAGCCCTCAAACCGTTCCACAGTGAGCGGCTCGCCGGGGATGGATTTGGCAAGGGGGAAATATCGCGCGGGTAATTGTAAAGGAAGGTCGGTTGAATTAAGGTTGGTTCCAAAAATTCGCCGAGCAAAAAGTCAATCAGCTTGCCGCGCGTGGCTTTGGGGTCGGGGGCGGGGGTGTGATTGGGGTACTTGGCAACAATCGCCTTAAAGAGGGATTCCGCGGTGGGGTGCCGGGCAATATCAATTCCACTGGCTTGCAAAATGCCTTCGCGCATTTCCACGCGCTTCCACGGCGGGGTGAAATCCAACTCATGCTCGCCGTATTTAACCTTCATCGAGCCGGTCACTTCCCGCGCGGCGGTGGAAACCATTTGCTCGGTCAGTTCCATAACCTGCAAATAATCGGCGTATGCCCAGTAAAATTCGAGCTGCGTAAATTCAGGGTTGTGTTTGAAAGACACGCCTTCGTTGCGAAAGTCGCGCCCGATTTCGTACACGCGCTCCAAGTTGCCAACCAGCAGGCGTTTAAGATACAACTCAAACGAAATACGCAAATACATATCTTGATTCAATTCGTTGTGATGCGTGATAAACGGGCGCGCCGCCGCGCCGCCATACAACGGCTGCAGGATGGGCGTTTCCACTTCGAGAAAATCATGGCTATCGAGAAAGTTTCGCAGCGACTTAATCAGCGCGGCGCGTTTGCGGAATGTTTCGCGCACATCGGGGTTGACGGCAAGGTCTGCGTAGCGCTGCCGCGCGCGCAGTTCGGAATCTTCGAGCGCGGCATAGCGTGTGACCGTGCCGTCTTCTGCGGTCACATCTTTATCGGCGGGCAGCGGCGTGACTGACTTGGCAAGCAGCTTGTACTCGTGAACGTGCAGCGTCACCTCGCCTGCTTTGGTGCGAAACATCACGCCGCTGGCTTGGATGAAATCCCCCAAATCGTACATCTTGTCGAAAAAGGCAAGCCCTTCCTTGCCAAGTTCGTTGACGCGCAAAAAAAGCTGAATTTTGCCCGCCCCGTCTTCGATGTGGGCAAAGGTGATTTTGCCCATCGTGCGCATCGCGCGGATTCTTCCCGCAAGCGTTGCCTTGACTTGGCGGTTTTCGGCTTCGCCCGCTTCAAATTCCGCGATGGCTTGCGCGCTGGTGTGCGTGCGTTGAGCGCGGGTCGGGTACGGCTCAACTCCTTGCGCGCGAAGTTCTTTTATTTTCTGCAAGCGTACTTTTTCAAGGTTTGTATATTCTGCCATGATGATTTATCTTTCTATGCAAATAAAAATGGTGTACGAGGCGCTCTCTTATGATGCAAAAAAAAGCCCCGCGCAGCCAAAATTTCAGGTACGCGGGGCTTGCGGGGTCGCGTCCTGTATTTATCCAACCTTGATGATTTTCACGTTGTATGTGCCGCCGGGGGTTTCCACGCGCACGACATCGCCCGCTTTGTGACCCAGGATAGCCTTGCCAATCGGCGACTCGTTGGAAATTTTCCCTTCACGCGGGTTGGCTTCCGCCGCGCCGACAATGGTAAAGGTTTCGGCTTCAAAATTTCCTTCTTTAATGGTCACTTTTGTTCCAACCTGAATGGCGTCATTCTTTTTCGGCTTGCCGCTTTCTTCAATGATTTGAGCTGTGGCAAGTAAAATTTCCAGTTCTTGAATGCGGCCCTCTACAAACGCCTGTTCATTTTTGGCGGCTTCATATTCGGCGTTTTCAATGAGCTCCCCGCCTTCCATGGCTTCGTGCAGGCGTTCGGCAACTTCCATTCTTTTAACGGTACGCAAATGGTCCAGTTCCTCTTGGAGTCTTTGAAATCCCTCTTTGGTAAGGAAATTGGTTGAAGACATGTTTTACTTCCTACGCTATAAGAATTTTGCATCTCTTCGCAGAGATGCAATGGATGATAAAAAATTCCGGGGAATGCGTTCCGGAATACGCGCGTTAATATATCACGATTCAAACCGCGTTACAAGGCGAATTTAAGGTTTTCTATACGCGCAACCATAGGGAAAAATTTCGGTTTTCACCGGCATAGGCGGCAATTTTTTCACGCATGTCGTTCTCATTTTCAAACAAACTGGAAATTTGTGAGGCGTAGGCTGCTATGCCATCTTGCCAGATGCGCAGCGCCTCAACGCCAATCTCAAAATTGGCTACGCGCAACCCCTCCGTGTAAGCAGGGATTTGTTCAGGCGCGCGAAAAATATACGGCACATCCAACGCATACAAAAGCGGACGGTGAAGCAGCTCGGCGGCTTGCCGCACAAGGACATGGTCCACATGGGGTCCGATGGCAAACTGGCAGATGACCTTATCTTCGGGCTGCAAACGCGCCGCAATGACAGAGGCAATCTGCGCGGGCAGGCTGGCTTCGTCTTCATGCGGAGGAGAGAAAATATCCGCGTACAGCCAGCCGCCATGTTTGCCGCGCCTGTAAATACAATCGAGAAAGTCAAAATAAAGGGTTTTTGCGCCGACCAGTTGGGCGGCTTGCGCGTCTTCCAATTTTCGTAAACGCACAACTTCTTCCGGCTCGGAAATTCCCCACTGGTAATGAATCACTTGCGCAAAGGGGGAAATCTCCCCCTGCGGAATCCCGCACATGATTGTCCAAATCTCCACAGGCAAGCCGCGCCGTGTTTGTTCGTAAATCCATCCACCGGCGGAAAGCACGGCATCGTCCAAATGAGGGGAAAGATAAATCCAGCGCATGGCACAGTTTTACCATAAAACAGCAATGTGAAAAGATGACGCAATCCTTTACACTTAATATATTTCAGGAGGCGCAATGAATGAGAGGCGTAAACAAGAGCGAAAAAGCCTGATGGCATATACCCAAGTGTATGACTTGTACGGCGGGCGGCTGCTTGGGTATCTCGGCGATTTAACGGAATACGGCTTAATGGTCATTGGAGATAAACCGATTGAAGAAAATATTGAAATCACGCTTGCGATTGAAATCCCGGATTTGAAAGAATTTCAAACCGCGCGCATGACCATGCCGGCGCGCGCCGTTTGGGTGAAACAGGACATCAGCCCGGAATACGTCAACATTGGATTTGAATTCAAGCAAGTCACCGCTGAACAGAAAAAGATTATTAACGCCATCATCGAAAATTATGAATTTCGACGGGATGTACCCAAATACAACGACAGACCGTACGAGGAATAGCGCAATAAAAAAGCAGCCGGGTTCGCGGAGTTTTTACATTTCTCCGTGTCCTCCGCTTTTCACTGCGGTAAAATCAGGCAATGTGGTAGAATAACCCAGTAGTCAGCATAAATGCTAGTTGTTACAGAACGGCGGATTGCTCGCCGTTCTTTTTTTATAAGGAAGATATGAACTTTAACCAATTTCAACTCGATTCCCGCCTGATGACGGGAATCAAAAAAGCGGGGTATGAAACCGCAACGCCCATTCAACAAGCCGCCATTCCCGCCGCGCTGCGCGGACGCGATATTATCGGCACGGCGCAAACCGGC
>DAOTZP010000323.1:0-1560 GCA_034434265.1 Anaerolineales bacterium
CTTAATTTTTACCGCAGAGGCGCGGAGGACACGGAGAAATTCATTAAAAACTCTGCGCCCTCTGCACATCGGCGGTTCAAAACAGGCAACATCCTTCTTCCCTTTTGAAGGTGGCAACTTGCGTTACTTAAAAAAGAGCGTCTCTTGATAACTTGCGTTAAAATTGCTTACCCGGAGGCAAAGTGAGCATATTTGACCGTTTTCCCAAATTTCAAGAGATTGTTCCTGTATATTCTGTCGGAGTGGCGTTTTTATATACTTGGACATTAATGGGGACATTTAAAACATTTACAAGCAATTGGATAAAATTTTTGGACGTTTCTGATATTTTGCTTTTATTTGCTTATATGTTTTTTGCCGTTTTTGTCGAAAGCCTGTTTGTAATTGTTGTTATTCTACTTGTCAGTTTTTTTGCGCCTAAAATTGTGCGGGCGAAAAAATTTATTTTGTATGGAACGATTTTATCGGCAACTTCCTTAGGGGTATTGATGATTTTACATGCGATTTATGGAGTTGCCGCCAGTATTCAATTGTGGGCGGCGTATTTTTTGTGCAGCGCCGCGTTTCTGCTTGTGATGAGCGAAACATTTAATAAAATTAGGGCGTTTGTTGAAGGGTTTGCCGAACGTTCGGTTGTATTTTTGTATTTTTATATGCCTGTTTCCTTTGTTTCCGTCATTCTTGTTGTGATTCGGAATATTTCACTCTAATGAAAAATCTATCCAGACGCGACTTTCTCAAACTTGGAATTAATGCGGTTGGAACTGCGCTGTCTTCCAAAATTCTGTCTTCTAATTTGCGCGCGAGCTTTGCTTTCGACCGTTTCCCTAATATCGTTGTCTTGGTATGTGATGCCATGACGGCTAATAATTTATCGCTGTACGGCTATGCCCGCAAAACGACCCCCAACCTCGAAAAAATTGCAAGCCGGGCTTATGTGTATCATCGGCATTATGCCGGCGGAAATTTCACCAGCGTTGGAACATCCACGCTGTTAAGCGGCTTGACTCCTCTTACTCATCGGGCGGTGAATCATGCCAGCGTCATCAAAAAAAGCCTAACGAATCACAATATTTTTCATTTTTTGAAAAATCAATACTTTACAGCGGCTTACACCCAAAACTATTGGGCGGGCTACCTGCTCGCTCAATTTTCCGCGGACATTGATAATCTCCTCCCATTGTCCGCGCTGGGAACAACGGATATAGGTTTTCTGATGCAAAGCTTCAAAAAAGATTCAAATATCTCGTATCGGGCGTTGGAAAAAATACTTCATGATGGCGACACAGTTGTAATTAATTTTTTAAGCAATTTGTATCTGCGCTCCAAATCTCAAGAGATTTCCACAGCCGGGTATCCCGGCGAACTTCCCGTTGCGGGATATCATACATATACATTTAGAATGGATACGTTGTTTGAAGGTTTTGCAAAAAAGATGACGGAGTTTAATGCTGAACAGACGCCTTTTTTTGCGTACTTTCATGTGTTTCCGCCGCATCACCCATACCGCCCCGAAAAAGAATTTGCGGGCATATTCAAAAATGATGGATATAAACCGGT
>DAOTZP010000324.1:0-3901 GCA_034434265.1 Anaerolineales bacterium
CATGCTTGAGCAGCCTGAAAAAGCAGCCGAATTGCTGGAAGGCTTTATCAAGTCCCTGCCGGCGCGGGCAGTGAGGAAAAAGAAACCGGAGGCGCAAGAGGCTGAAATCAGCGCGGCAGGTCCCACCGCGCAAGTTTAGGGGTTTCGTGTTTTTGAAACGAGCTCCATAACATTCCTTACGCGCCATCGGCGCGTTTTATTTTATATCGTATTTTGTGACGCCAATTCAGCGCGGGGCGCTCCACAAAGAAGTAGGAAAACAACGCCAGCACGCCTGAAATAAATAAAAACAAAAGCGTGGAACGAATGCCAAATTTTTCGACACCGAGATAATGATTCATCAGCCAGATGATAATAATATGATTAAGGAATATGCCATAACTCAAGTTGCCTAAAAATTCATCAATTTTGGAGAATTTGAACCGCCTGAGAATTTCAATGGCGGGCAAGCCAATCAGCAAGCCAGCCAGCACTTCCTTGTTGTAGGGGACATAATACAAGTGCGGCATAAACGGGGTAAATAAAAATGCCATAAGCGCGGCGGCGCTCAAAAATACAACCCCGCGAAACATTTTGGATTCGCGGTCATGATTGACGAAGCTGGCGCCTGCAAGAAAGATATACAAATTTCCCGGCAGCAGGTAATAGCCAAAGTATTCCGTCTTAATGACCGTGAAATACGCCAGCACAAATACGGTAAAAGATGCGGCTGCCAGCGCATAAATTTGGCGCGGCGTAAGTTTAAGTAATATCCACGGAATGAAAAGATAAAACATCGATTCCAAACCGAGCGACCAACTTTGCGGAATCAGCAACACAGAGGCGCCCCAAATCATAAACAATCCCTGCGGGAAAATAAAAAAATTAAGAACAAGCTGCCACCATGAAATTTCATTCAGGTAGCGCGTCTCAAGCCGCAAAACGTAAACACAAAAAACCGCCAGCAGCGTATAAAAAAGAAACTGGGGAAAAATGCGGATGGCTCTATCCAAATAAAAATAGGGGACAGCGGATGGGGAGAAATAGTATTTCTTAATTAAAGCGGCGGTGACATAACCGCTAATCAAAAAAAATGAAATGACAGCCACAACGCCGGGGTTGAACCCGTACACTTCAATGCTGATATGTGAAATGGCAACCAAAGCCGCAAGCAGCAAACGATAAATGCCCATGGATGACCTTTTCTAAAAAAACTTTTTAAGCAATGGCAGCGCGTTGTTCACTGCATGAGCGCGATGGCTGATGCGGTTTTTTGTTTCCATATCCAACTCCGCCATTGTTTTTCCAAGTTCGGGAAAAAGAAAAATCGGGTCGTAGCCAAAGCCGTTTGTGCCGCGCTCTTCGGGAATGATTTCGCCGTAGCAGTCGCCTTCGGCAATTTCCACCTTGCCTTCAAACGCAATGGCAATCGTGGCATGAAAATGCGCCGTCCACGGGCGGGGCTTGCCTTGCAGGTTTTCAATCATATACGCGCGGCGGTCGGAGTCATTTGCGCCGGGTTTGGGATGATAACGCGCGGAATATACTCCGGGCGCGCCGTTGAGCGCATCCACTTCAAGACCGGAATCATCGGCGAGGGAGACGAGCCCGCTGGCTTGGTGGAAGGCGATGGCTTTCTTGCCAGCGTTTTCGGCGTAGGTCGCGCCGTCTTCCTCGACTTCGAGGTTAAGATTCAAGTCGGCTGGGGTAACGAGTTGAACATGCAGGTCTTTCAATAAATCTTGCAGTTCTTTAACTTTGCCTTTGTTGTTGGTGGCGATGAGTAATTTCTTCATTCATCCTCTTGGGTGATTTTTTGTATTGCCCATTGTGCGTGTTCGCGGATGAGCGGCTCGTCGTCCATTGCGGCTTTCTGCAAAACAGGCAGGTGAATTTTATCTCTTTTGTTTCCGAGCGCAACGGCAAGGCTGCGCAGCAAGCCGCGCCGTTTTGCGCGCTGAATCGGACTCCGCTTGAAGCGGCGATTAAACCCGACGGGTGCAAGGGTCAGGTCGGCGGGTTGGATTAAATCCGCGCTGGTTGGGGCGAGGGAAGAATCGGCGGGCGCGGAGAATCTGTTCCAAGGGCAGGCTTGCTGGCAGATGTCGCATCCAAAAATCCAGTTGCCTATTTGCGGTCTTAAGTCTTCGGGGATGCTTCCTTTGTTTTCGATGGTGAGGTAGGAGATGCAGCGGCGCGAGTCGATGGTGCGGTTTGGGAGGATGCATTGCGTGGGGCAGGTTGTGATGCAGCGCGTGCATGTGCCGCAGTGGTCGGTGATGATGTCGTCGTCGGGTTCGAGCTCAATGCCGAGTAAAATTTCGGCAAGGAAAAATGTGGAGCCGTGTTTGGGATGAATGAGCATGGAGTTTTTGCCAACCCAGCCGAGTCCGGCGCGCGCGGCGAGCTCGCGTTCTAGAATGGGTCCGGTGTCGGTGTAGTATCGGTTGGGGATTGCGTGACCAACTTGCTCTTCGATGAACTCTACAATTTGTTTGAGTTTGGGCGGGATGATGTTGTGGTAGTCTTCGCCAAGGGCGTAGGCGGCGACCCGGAATGGAGATTGGAGATTGGAAATTGGAGAATAGGGCAGCGCCAAAACAAGGATGGATTTACATTCGGGGAGGATTAACTTTGGGGCGGCGCGTTTTTCATTTTCGAGATAATGCATGTCCGCGTGCTTGCCGTCTTTGAGCCATGCTTGAAAGATGTTGTAATGCGCGGGCGGGTCGCAAGAAGTAACGCCAGCTGAGATAAATCCCAGCTGGCGGGCTTTGGTTTTGATGCGGTCTTTTAGTCCGGTCATTAAACAATCTTTTTCAGCGCCGCGATAAGCGCTGGTAAATCTTCCTGCACTGTCTGCCAGACAACTTCCAGATTGATTCCAAAATAGCGATGAACAAGTTTGTTTCTCATCCCTTTGGCTTCACCCCAAGGAATATGCTCATGGGCAGCGCAGATTTCGGCTGGCACATTGGAGGCGGCTTCTCCGATGATTTCCACAGCGCGAATAACAGCATATACTGTCTTTTCGTCTTTTGCAAATGCTTCGTAATCCATGCCTTTGACGAATCGGATGGCGCGTTGCGCGTTTTGCAGCATATCGTTCAAAAAATCAATATATTCGCGATTCATACGGGCAGCGCCTCGCGCAAAATGTGTTTTCCAATGGCGGGTTTAAGGGAGTCTTTTAGCGTCAAATCCACTTGCACGCCCAACAGGTTGGAGAGGTGGTTTTCAAGGCGGACAAGTTTGAATAAACTGGGCGGTTTGCTGAATGTGACCAGAATGTCAAGGTCGCTGTTTCTGCGCTGTTCGTGACGGACGTACGAGCCGAATATCTCCAATGTGACGACGTTGTATTGCTCCGCCAGATTGGGAAATTGCTGGCGGAGAATTTCCATAAATTTTTGCAGGCGGGTTTTGCGCGGCATGGAATAATTATACAGCAACCTAATTGTTCCAGGAAAAAACAACGCCAGCTGAGATAAATCCCAGCTGGCGGGCTTTGGTTTTGATGGATTGTTTGAGGTTAATCACTATTGCACGATGATTTTGACAAAGAGCGCTTTGCCAAAGGTCACGCCGCGCGGGTTGGACATTTGCCATGCGCTGGTATATTCGCCGATGTTTTGCGGCGCTGTGAGGGTTACGGAAACTTCCACTTCCTGCCCGGGCGCCACAACAGCGGCAAGAGGAATAGGCACGCCGTTCATTTTGTCGCCATAAGCGTAGATTAAGGCATACCCTTCGCCCCATGTGCAAATGCCCGTGTTTTTAATTTTCCAAGTTTTGACAAATTGCTGACCGGGGGTCATGGATGTGCCATCGGGAATGGTGACATCCACTGTCGCGTTATCGAAGGAGAAATCATCGCACAGTTGACCGGGCGTGCCGAGCGCAATCATGGTCGGGTCGGTGG
>DAOTZP010000325.1:0-2993 GCA_034434265.1 Anaerolineales bacterium
GCAGCGCGTAAAATGTGCCTTTCGGCTCAATAAGACGCGCGCCGTTAAATGTTTTCATTTCTTGCAGCAAAACATCGCGGTTGTTTTGAATTTGCAAACGCAGCGCTTCAACAACCGATTGAAGACCGTTCAACGCGCCTTCCGCCGCCGCCTGCGCAAGCGGAGATACGCACGATGTTGTTTGGGCGAGGACGTTGCTCATCACGCGGATTAAATGACGCGGACCGACCACCCACCCAACGCGGAAGCCGGTCATGCCGTAGAGCTTTGCCACGCCGTTCACAACAATCACATGCGAGTTTTCCACGTCTTTGCCGGTAAATTTGTATGCGGGGGTTGCAACGTTTCCATCAAAGGTCAGCTTGTGATAGATGTCGTCGCAAATCATAAAGATGCCTTTTTTCTCGCACATGTGGACGATTTTCTCAATCAATTCATCGGGGTAAATTGCGCCCGAAGGATTGTTTGGACTGTTCACGATAATCGCGCGGGTGGAAGATGTCACCGCGCGTTCAATATCCTCAAAGCGCGGAGTGAACGTCCCATCTTCGGGGGTGACCACAACGGGAATCCCCAGACACATCTTAATCATCTCGGCATAGGAAACCCAATAGGGCGCAAGCATAATCACTTCGTCCTGCGGGTTGAGGATGGAATAAAAGATATTAAACAGCGACTGCTTTGCGCCATTGGTGATGATGACATTTTCCGGCGCAACAAGGCGGTCATAGGATTCTTCGGTATAGCGAATAACCGCTTTTTTCATGGAGGGCAAACCATCCGGCGGGGTGTATTTGATTTCGCCGCTGGAAAGTTTTGCGCCCGCAGCCAGCATTGCGCCAATGGGGGTCTTATTTTTGGGTTCGCCAATTCCCAAATTGATTACGGCTTCGCCGCGCTCTTTCAACAACCGCGCTTCTTCGTTCAGCGCAAATGTAGGAGACTCGGCGATTTCGCTTGCAAGTTTGCTAAGTTTCATAGTTCTCCTTGTATTGATTAATTGGACTTACGCAGGGGACTGCGGTTAAATTTCGGGAACTTTGCGTAAATTCCAATTAAAAAATAAATCCGGTCAGCGTTTTTTTTTTACTGACCAGATATGATGTTACATCCGCAAAAGCGGCGCTGACAATTTGAATGTCAGTCATTTCATTCATAAGGTGATTATACTACTTCGCCGCCGCGCGATATTGGACATACATCCTTAAATATAGGGGCAAAACATCACCTTTACCCAAACAAGCGAAAGTTAAGAAAAAACAGCCGCCGAAACTACTCGGCGGCTATGCGAAAACTGCGTTCTTTTTTTTTAAGGGTTTTGGGAGGAATTTTCCTCCTGCTCCGCTTCCTCACCCTCCAGGACGACTGGCAGTTCCTCAGATTGATTTAAGTACATCCGCACCTGCTCGCTAAACATACTGACATTTGAACGCCAAACTCGGGCAAACCACACCCACCCGCCAATTACATAACCTGCCAGAATGATATAGCCAAGCCAAACATTTAAGAACGCCATACGCAGCGCAAGCGCAAACAAGAAAAATAAACCAATGTTCAGCGCTGTATTTGCCTGCGGCATATCGCCCAGCAAACGATACAGCTGACCGGGGTCTTCCACACACTGCATGGCTGCCGCATAAAGATTCCGCATCCGCGCGGTCAAACGCTGCATCTCCGGGCGCGCCGCAAGCGTCTGAATGATTCCTTTGGCAATTTCCGCCAGCGGATTGTATGTCTGCCGATGGGGTTTCATGGTGAATCTGGCGCGGGGCTGCGAAGAGGCAACCGAAGCGGATGAATAATACATCAGCTCAAATTGCACATCCGCCGAATCAGAAAGCGGCGTGGAATTCTCAATCCAAAAGTCGGGCAGGTCAATCCGCCCGTCCAATTGCTGGTTGAGCAAACGGTACACTTCCACAAACAAATCGAGCAAATCCGCTTTTTGGCAATCCGTCAACCACCGTGTGCGGAGCATTCGCTCTTTTGCCCAAAGCAAATCCGACTGGTTGCGCGCAATCAGAAAATAGGTTTTCCATGCTTCAAAATCGTGCGGCTTCACGCGGATATACGCGTCCAGCACCATCATTGCGCTTGAAAACTGGTTGGCTTGCATCAACTCATGCACGCGCTCCAGCGATGCGGGGTGGGGAAATAATGAAAGCGTTGAATTCATAACACGCTCCCAAAATTACAGCGACTTCAATTTCTCGTCGAGCCGCTGAAGCACAAACCGCTGCGTGGCGAACAGGTAATCATTGTTGCGGACGCGCGTTTCCCAAACATCCAGAATATGGTCGCGCAAGCGTTCAAGGTCGCTTTGCGTATTGCAGGTGTGAATGTAAGCCGTCCACGCTTCCATGTTTTGCGGGTCAACGGAAAGCACCTGCTCCAACACATCCTGCGCCTGATGATAACAATTGGAGTTGATGAAGTTGTATGCTTCATCCATCATTTCCCATAATTTTGGCATGGCTGTTCATCCTTTGCATTTCAAATTGATATGCCGTCATGATATACAAGGCAAACCGAATCAGCCACCCGAACAAGTCCGTGATTGCGATAGTCATTTATGCCCCCCTTAAAGGGCATATTTTTGATTCCAATGCCCACAATCTTCCCTGCGCTGTTTTAATCCACCGGCGCATAAAATTGGCAAAAGACCGCCGCGTAAAAAAAGACCTGACAGATTTCCGTAGAACCATCATCAACCAGCGCGATTGTGATTCACAGAATCCGAATCGACTTCTCTATCCCGAACTGACGTTAAAAAAACAACTGGCGGAAAAGCAGCCTCTTCCGCCAGCCTCAATTGGAGATTGAATCATATCCGCGTTGTTATGCTTCGGCAAAAGCCGACATGGAAAGCAAAGCCTGAAACCGCTTGTCATCATGAAACGCCTCAAAGTCCGGGTCGTTTAATACCCATGCCGGATACGTCTGCTTGGCGCGCAAGGCGGCTTCCAAAAGGGTCAGCGCTTCCTCCCTGTTAT
>DAOTZP010000326.1:0-1759 GCA_034434265.1 Anaerolineales bacterium
TAGCGGCGGCACGCTCGACAAACTCGAATCCATCCCCGGCTACCGCGTGGATTTATCCACCGATGAATTCAAAAAGCAACTGAAAGAAAAAGGCATTGTGCTGACCGGTCAATCGCTGGACCTTGCGCCCGCAGACGGCAAATTGTACGCCCTGCGCGATGTGACCGGCACGGTGCAATCCATGCCGTTGATTGCTTCTTCGATTATGAGCAAAAAAATCGCGGCGGGCGCGCAAGCCATTGTCTTGGATGTAAAGACCGGCTTGGGCGCGTTTATGCAAACATTGGATGAAGCGCGGACTCTTGCCAACTTGATGGTGGATATTGGCAGGCTGGCTGGGCGCAAAACCGTTGCCCTGCTTTCGGATATGAATCAGCCGCTTGGCTCGGCGGTGGGCAACGCGCTTGAAACCATTGAGGCGATTGAAATGCTGCGCGGTAACGCGCCGAAGGATTATTACCAGCATTGCATTCATGTCGCCGCGCATGTGCTTTTGCTCGGCGGGCGGGCGCAGACCTTGGAAGACGGCGCGGAACTTGCGGAAAAATCCATCCGCAGCGGAGCCGCGCTGGAAAAATTGCGCGTGCTTGTCTGCGCGCAGGGCGGCGATGTGCGCTATGTGGACGATGTCTCTTTGTTCAAGCGCGCAGACTTGATTGAAGTGGTCAAAGCCCCAAGGAGCGGATTCATCTCGCAAGTTCACGCAAGGCTGGTGGGCGAGGCGGCTGTTGCGCTGGGCGCGGGGCGGGCAAAGAAAGGCGACCCGATTGACCATGCCGTCGGGTTCAAAATCTTCAAAAAAGTCGGCGACCGCGTGGAAAAAGGCGAGCCGTTGTTTGAAATTCATGCCAACGACCAATCCAAATTGGAGGAAGCGCGTCAAGCGGTCCTGCAAGCGCATCAATTTAGCGATGAATCTGTACTGCCATTACCGCTGTTTTACGAGTAAAATATAAGGCAATCTTGCGGATTTTTTAAGAATCGGCCACATGATTACATAATTTTAGGATAAGGCAATGGCAAAAGTTTCATTAAGAATTTACAACAAGGAAATCGAAGGCTTGATTGAGCAGGGGCAAATCAATGAGGCAATCGCGCATTGTCATCACATCTTAAAAACTTTTCCGAAACACCTCGAAACGTACCGGCTGCTTGGCAAAGCGTATTTGGAAGGAAAGCGCAACGCCGAAGCGGTGGATATTTTTACGCGCGTGCTGATGGCGGCGCCGGATGACTTTGTTTCGCACGTCGGCATGAGCATCATCCGCGATGAAGAAAACAAACTTGATGACGCCATCTGGCACATGGAACGCGCGTTTGAGACGCAGCCTTCCAACCCCGCCATTCAAGGCGAATTGCAAAGACTGTACGGGCGGCGCGACGGCATGGAACCGCCCAAAATTCGCATGACGCGCGGCGCGCTGGCGCACATGTATGTGCAGGGAGAGTTATATCCGCAAGCCATTGCCGAAATTCGCGGCGTGCTTGCCGAAGACCCGCAGCGCATGGATATGCAAGTGCTGCTTGCCCATGCTTACTTCAAAGGCGGGCAAAAAGCCGACGCTTCCGATATGTGCGCGCAGCTGCTTAAACGCTATCCATACTGTCTTGATGCGAATCGCATCATGGTGGATTTGCTCCCCGCAACCGCAGCAAACGCGGAAAGCACGCAAGTGTATCGAACGCGCGTTTCGGAACTTGACCCGTATTCCAATTTTGTCAAAGGCTCCATTTTTACATCAAATCAAGTCCCCGACGC
>DAOTZP010000327.1:0-13604 GCA_034434265.1 Anaerolineales bacterium
GCCCAGCCCGGCGCGCTTAAGGCACTAATCGGTTAAAGAAGCGGCGTCTTCCTGTTTTTTGTTGCCTTTGCTTAACAATGCGCCGATTGCAGCGCCAATGAAAGCAAGCGCAACAATTACGCTTACGGCAATTTGCCCGCTGCGCAGCGAGGCAGGCGCAACCGGCTGCGGGGTGGGCGTGAACGTGCTGGTTGGGGTGACAGGCTGCGTGGCGGTAGAGGTGGGGATGCAGAATGTGGCGGTAAACGTAACGCCCGGCGTGGGGGTTTTTACGTCTTGCGGCTTTGGCATATACACAAGCAGTTTTTGCCCTTCAAAAATTTCATCTCTGCTCAAACGGTTTAAGCGGATTAACTCTTCCACGCTTGTGTTGTATGCCAGCGCAATATTCCACAGATATTCTTTTGCCTGCACTACATGATAAACGGCGCCGTCTTCCAACGGCGTGCTGGTGATGATGATTCCATCGGAAGTGGGCGTGGCGGTGCGCCAGTAAGCGGGGTCGTCCAGCGCGGAGCCTGCGTCCAGCACATAGTATGCCACGTCGCCCGCGTATGCCACGCCCGCGCCGGCGTCTTCCAAATCTTCGCCGTATAGGGCGCGGAAGTTTTGGGAATCTTCGCTCCACTTTTTAACCGCATCGGCTGGCGAGGCTTTTAACCCCGCAAATAGATTTTCGGCATACAAGCCGCCTTGCGAAACGTTCCCCGCAACAGGGTAGCCCGCCTCGATGGCGCGTTGATGCGGGGATAAGCCGCGCGCGTAACGGCTGAGGTAGCCCGTCTGGGCGATATGTTCGGCGTGCGCCTGCGCAACGCGCATGAGAATTTCGTTGACCTGATACGGCGGGAGGTTTTTTGCCGCCCGCAAAGCGTTCACTTCCTCCATCAGCTCCAATGCCTGCGGGTTGAATTGAAGCGATACAGGCCGGGCAAATGTTGTGGAAAACAGAATAAAACCCGCCGTTAAGAAAAGAAACGCGGCGGCGGGCATCCAAACGCGAAAGAATTTCTTCATGCCGATTTGTTGCGCGCGGCGCGGCGCAGGTTATCCTCTACATCCATAAAAATCAGCAGCGCCTTGCCGATGCCTTGAATGACGGCGAATTGCATCATGGCTGGGGCAATCGGCTGCAAAAACCAAAAGACTTGTTGAATGATGTCGGTTGGACCGTTGAACACAAGCAATCCCCGTACAAATTGCAGAATAAAAACGAAAATGGAAAAAGCGGATTGAACGACCGCGTATCCCAGCACAGCCCATGAAAAAATTTCAGTCAGCCGCGCCAGTTTTATAATTGCATCGCGCTCGAAATAGGTTGCGGGAAAATTTGATTTTTGTTCGCTCATAAGGTTCTCCTTCAAGCGCTCCATTATAAAACAGTTATAATCCAATCCGCCATGCTATAATTTCACATCCATTTTTTTACAAGGCGAACTATGACTGAAGAAACCAACAAACCCACTGACTTTATCCGCGAGGCGGTTGCGGAAGATTTACGCACCGGAAGATTTACTTATGTGCGCACGCGCCTGCCGCCCGAACCGAACGGTTATTTGCATATCGGGCATGTGAAAGCCTTTATGATTGATTACCTCATTGCGAAGGAAAACGGCGGCGAGGTGTATTTGCGTTTTGATGACACCAACCCGACCAAAGAAGAAACCGAGTTTGTGGAAGCAATTATAGAAGACGCCCGCTGGCTTGGCATTGAATGGGCGAAGGTGACTTACGCTTCGGATTATTTTGACTTGCTGTACGAGTGGGCGGTGCGGTTGGTGAAAAAAGGGCTTGCGTATGTGGACGACCAAACGCCCGAAGAGTTGAGTAAAAATCGCGGCACGCTGACCGAGCCCGGGGTCAATTCCCCCTACCGCGAGCGCAGCGTGGAAGAAAATCTTGACCTGTTGGAACGCATGAAGAACGGCGAATTTCCCGACGGTTCGAGAGTCTTGCGCGCGAAAATTGATATGGCTCATCCGAATATTAACATGCGCGACCCGGTGATGTACCGCATTATTCACAACCCGCCGCATCACCGCACGGGCAATAAGTGGAAAATTTACCCGATGTACGATTGGGCGCACGGGCAAAACGATTCGATGGAAGGCATCACCCATTCGTTGTGTTCATTGGAATATGAAAATCACCGCCCGCTGTATGAGTGGTTCCCCGAACAGTTGGGCGTGTTTAAGCCGCGTCAGATAGAGTTTGCGCGCTTGAATATGAACTACACGGTGATGAGCAAGCGCAAACTGCGCCGCCTTGTGGAGGAAGGTCACGTCAGCGGATGGGACGACCCGCGCATGCCGACTTTGCGCGCCATGCGCCGCCGCGGTTACACCCCCGAAGCGATTTTGGAATTCATCCGCCGCGTTGGGGTGGCGAAGAATTACAGCGTGACGGACGTGGCATTGCTGGAGGAATGCGTCCGCGACGATTTGAACAAGCGCGCCCTGCGCCGCATGGCGGTAATTCGTCCTTTGAAGGTGATTATTGATAATTACCCCGATGACCTTGTGGAAGAGATGGACGCGGTTAATAACCCGGAAGACGCAAGCGCAGGCACGCGCAAGGTTCCGTTTTCAAAAGAATTGTATATTGAGCAGGATGATTTTCGTGAAACGCCGCCGCCCAAGTATTTCCGCTTGTATCCGGGCAACGAGGTGCGGCTGCGTTATGCGTATTTCATCAAATGCACGCATGTTGTGAAGAATGAATCGGGCGAGGTGGTGGAAGTCCACGCGACGTATGACCCCGCCACCAAAGGCGGCGATTCGCCCGACGGGCGCAAGGTGAAATCCACCATTCATTGGGTCTCCGCAAAACATGCCAAACAAGTGGAAGTGCGTTTGTATGACCGTTTGTTTTCAAAGGAAAACCCCGAAGAAGGCGAGGAAGGCTTTCTGGCTTGTTTGAATCCAAATTCGCTGCAAGTTTTAAGCGGTTATGTGGAACCCGATTTGGCAAACGCAAAGCCGGGCGAGCGTTTTCAATTTGAGCGTATTGGCTACTTTTGCGTGGATTGGGATTCAAAACCGGAAAAACCGATATTTAACCTGACGGTGAATTTGAAAGACGCCTGGGCAAAGCAGGAAAAGAAAAATAAATAAATCCGGGCTTGCGTAAAATTACAATTGCCTGCCGACGGCAGCCCGCAGTTTGTGGTCTGCCGTCAAATTTTTTTTGGGCGCGTACCCTCGAATAAATAAGAAATTTTCCGTATTTAATCCGTGAGCAAGGGCGGGACAAGGCTTAATCAATGTCACATGAACCGTGTGACAATCTTCTATTGTTTTCATGTGTTGCAAGTTATATGATAAGTATAGGCAAATTGTGACGAGGTGACCCAAAGGTTTTGGCGATGTTGAACTTTTTTGAGAAGCTTGCTTTTATTGTTTGCGCGGCGTGTTTGGGCGCATGTTCCGCGCAAAATGCGGCGGCGCCCCCGCCGAAAGCAACCTTTTTGCCGCAGAGCGTCACTCCGCCCGCCGCAACGCAAGCTGACCTTCCGCATGTTTCCCCGTTTCTGGAAGTGAATGTGACCGGCGTGCAAGTTCGCGTTCTTGAATCCGACCCAAAGCAGGTGGAATTGGCGATTCAAGGAACGCTTCCCGACCAATGTAATTACCGCCACCAAGTGTTGGATAAGAGAAATGAAAAGGAGGTTCACGTTACCTGGATTGCCATTCACCCGAATCAACAATGTGAGAATGTGAGTCAGGCGGTGGAGTACACGATTCTTTTGGGGGCAAATCAGCCTGAACAAGAGCGCAGATTCCCCCCGGGAACATACAAGTTGGTGATTAATCAGTACCAAACATTTTTTGAAATTACAGAGTAATCCCATGTTTTACATAAAAAAGCATTATATTTTTGCGCTTCTTTTGGCGGGGGCGGCGCTTTTGTTTGGCGCGCATTCTGCTTTTGCCGCGCCCATTCGCAACCTGCCCGTCACGGTGGCCCAGCCCAATGGCGAAGTGTTGGAACTGTTTGCCAGCGGCGATGAATATTACAACTGGCTGCACGACGCGAACGGTTTTACGATTATTCAGCGACAGGATACAGGCTACTATGTTTATGCCAACCTTGTGGATGGCGTTCTTGTGCCAACCGATTTGCTGCCCGGCAAAGACGACCCTGCGGCAGCCGGGTTGCAGCCGTATCTGAATATTTCGGCTGAAGCCATGCTGGAAAATCGCAAAGAAATGGAAAAGACAGCCGCGCAATTTGAACCGCGTAATGCGCCCACAACCGGCACAATTAATAATCTGGTTGTATTTATCCGTTTTTCGGATGAGAGCGAATTTACGTTTAGCAAATCGTACTATGAAGGCATATTTACCAGCACGACACCCGGCGTATCTTCGCTTTACAACTACTATCGCGAGGTTTCTTACAACCAACTGGATATTTACTCCACGTTTTATCCCACGCCAACCGGGTCAACCATCATTTCTTACCAAGACAGCAATCCGCGCGCATATTATCAGCCTTACAATGCCACCACCAACCCAACCGAATACCAGACAGAAGCACAAAGAACCATCCGCGAACATACACTGTTGAAGAACGCGCTGGAATCGATTAACGATTTTCCGGCAGGCAGTGTGATAGACGGCGACAATGACGGTTATGTGGACAGCATCACCTTCGCGGTAAGCGGCTCTGCAACCGGATGGAGCAGTTTGCTTTGGCCCCATCAATGGGTGTTATACAGCATACAATGTTACGATTAATGGCAAATATGTTTGGGAATATTCCTTCCATCTTTTAGGACCATCCGGCACAGGCATGGGGGTGGGCGTACTGGCGCATGAAATGTTCCATGTATTGGGCGCTCCCGATTTATACCATTACACGGATAACGGCATTTCGCCTGTCGGCTACTGGGATTTAATGGAATGGAATATGAATCCGCCGCAGCACATGAGCTGCTATATGAAGTACAAATACGGCAAGTGGATTGGCAGCATCCCCACCATTGGCGCGGGGACGTACACTTTGAATCCGCTGACATCTTCCAGCCAAAATTGCTACAAAATTTTGTCGCCGGTCGCCTCCACCCAGTATTATGTGGTGGAATTCCGTAAAGACGAAGGCACATTTGAAAGTTCGCTGCCCGGCAGCGGTCTGCTTGTATATCGCATTAATACCAAAGCCTATGGCAACGCCTCCGGACCGCCGGATGAAGTGTACGTCTATCGCCCCGGCGGCACCACCACGATAGATGGGAATGTTATAAACGCTTACTTTAGCAGCGAATCTTCGCGCACGGCAATTAATAGCGGTACCGACCCTTCCGGCTTCCTTTCCAATGGCGTTAACGGCGGGCTGAACTTAAGCGCCATCGGCAGCGCGGCTGGCTCTACAATCACGTTCACCAACAACACGGCTCCGCAGCCTGTCGGGTTTAATAATTCATTCAACGGCTCAAAAGGCAATTGGTCCGCTGTGAAAGGTTCATGGGGCATCAAGCAATCAATGTATTGGGGCAGCTCGGGTATTGCAAACAAATTTGCCTCGACAAAGTACAAGGATACCTACGGCAACTTTGTATTTGAAGCCCGCATGAAACGCAGCGGAATTTGCGTCACTTGCTTAAACGGACTGGTTATTCGCGGCGACCCGACAAAGCTCAATACATATTACGACTGGAAACCCTCCTACACGTTCAATTACAACAACATGGGTTATTTCTCTGTGTGGCGCGTCAGTTCCACCGGCACATATTCCGCGTTGAAAACGAACACTTTCAGCAGCAAAATTGTTAGGAATGGATGGAATACCCTCAAAGTGGTTGCCAACAACAGCTCATTGACGTTTTACATCAACGGCGCCAAAGTTTGGGCTGGCAGCAACAGCACGCTCAAAACCGGAAAAGTCGGCATTCAATTTGAACGCGATGCCAACCCCGGCACACTTTTGGTGGATTGGGCAAAACTCACTCCAACTTTGCTTTCTCCGCTGCCTCCTCTTGAATCGTTTGACCTTGAAATCGGAGAAGAACTGCCCTTCCGCACTCAACCATAGAACCTTCTTTGATGCCATGTTTTACGCACAACCCGCGCAGCAACGCGGGTTGTGCCTTTTAATGGGCAATTCGCCGCGCCTTCCGTTTACGCCTTGACGCTCTTGCCGTTTTAGGATATATTTTTCCCCGCTTTGTAATTTTCGGAAAGTGAAAAAACCCAAAATGTATGAATTCGACAAAACTGATATAAAAATAGTCAATTTTCTTCTTGAAGACGGGCGCATGTCCGCCTCGGAAATTTCCCGCCGCATGGGCGATATTTCCGAACGCGCTATCCGCTATCGCATTGACCGTATGATTGACGAAGGCGTCATTCAAATTAGCGCGGTGGTCAGTCCGGAGGCGCTTGGGCTTACCACAAAAGCCGATGTCTGGCTTGAAGTGGAATCGGACTTGATTATGGATGTGGCAAAAAAACTCGCTTCATTTGAGAATGTCACTTATGTCGCTTGCGGCATCGGTCAAAACGACATCAGCATTCAAGTGGTGGCAAAAGATACCAGCGAAATTTATTACTTTGTCACCGAAATTATCCGCAAAGTTCCGGGGGTGCGAAAAACAACAACATCCATTGTGCCGATTGTTTTGAAAGATGTATATCAATGGCGCATTCCTGAGAGGATGGCAAAAGAAATCAGCGTTGAAGAATAAACTGCAGGCGGAAACCATCCGCCTTAATAGATTCAAGGAGATTTCAAATCATGTTCGGTTCGAAAACACAAGCCTTGCAGAAACGGGCGCAGCAGGTTGCGCCGCTGGGCGTCAATTCCAACTTCCGCTATTGGGGAGAAGGAATTACCCCCTATGTCGAAAAGGCAAAGGGGAGTTATTTATGGGATGTGGACGGCAAAAAATACATTGATTACCGCATGGCGTTCGGTCCCATTATTCTTGGTCACTCGTATGACGAAGTGGACCAAAAAGTCATCGAAGAAATTCAAAAAGGGATTCTCTTTGCGATGACCGGCGAACTTGAAATCGCAGTCGCGGAAATGATTACCGAAATGGCGCCCGGCGTGGAGATGGTTCGCACCGCATGTTCCGGGACGGAAGCCACCATGCACGCCATTCGCGTTGCGCGGGCATATACAGGACGCGATTTGATTCTTAAATTCGAGGGGAACTATCATGGCTTTCATGACCATACCCTCTGGTCCACCTATGCGCCTGTCGCCGCGTACGGCAACCGCCGCAGCCCCATCCCCATTGCCGCTTCCTCCGGCATTCCCAAGACCATGCGCGAATTCATCATCACCCTGCCCTTCAACGACTTTGAAGGTTTTGAGCGCGTCATGCGCTCGTATGGCGAGCAAATCGCGGCGGTCATCACCGAACCGTGTCAGGGCAACTGCGCGGCGATTAACCCGCAGGACGGATTTTTGCAACTCATCCGCCAAAAGACCGAAGAATACGGCTGCGTCTTTATTCTCGATGAAGTGAAAACCGGCTTCCGCATTGCCAACGGCGGCGCGCAGGAATACTACGGCATCAAACCCGACCTTGCGACTTATGCAAAAGCGCTGGGCAACGGCTACCCCATTGCGGCGTTTGGCGGCAAAAAAGAAATCATGTCCATCATTGGTCAGGGCGTGGCGCAAGGCGGGACATACACAAACAACAAGCCCGGAATCGCAGGCGCGTATGCCACGTTGAGTTTGCTTAAATCCCAACCAATTTTGAAAACCATTGAAAAGCGCGGAAAGCGGCTGATGGACGGCTTGAAGGAAATCTTCGACGAAAACGAAATTCCCGCCGTTTTCACCGGCTATCCCGCGATGTTCTCTTTTTCCTTGAATGTGGACTCTGTCACCTGTCAGCGCGATTGGGCGCAGAGCGACCATGACTTGTACCTCAAACTCGTGGAGAAAGCCATTGAGCGCGGAGTTATGCCCGACCATGACGCGCGCGAACCGTGGTTCCTATGCTATTCCCACTCCGAAGCGGATATTGACGAGACGTTGAATGTGTATGCGGAAGCAGTGAAAGAAGCAAAGAAGTAACCGCCAATCACCAATTACCAATTACCAATTACCAATCTCTGGCGATTAGAGATTAGAGATTAGAGATTAGAGATTGGATATTAGAGATTGGAGATTTTTGGAGAACCATGACCAAACTAACCACCCAAGAAATCGTTGAACTGAGTAAAGAATACACTTTCTTCTCATGGTCTGTGCAGGGACAGGTAAACCCCATCCCCGTTGAAAAAGCGGAGGGCATTTATTTTTGGGATACCGATGGAAAATGCTACATTGATTTTTCATCGCAGTTGATGAACACCAATATCGGACATCAACACCCCAAAGTGGTCAAAGCCATTCAAGACCAAGCCGCGCAGTTGTGCTTTGTGCATCCCGGCAACACCACCGAAATCCGCGCAAAGCTGGGCAAAAAACTTGCGGAAGTTACGCCCGGCAATTTGAAAAAAACGTTCTTTACGCTCGGCGGTTCGGAAGCAAACGAAAACGCAATTAAGATTGCGCGTTTCTATACTGGACGCCATAAGATTCTCGCGCGCTATCGCTCCTATCACGGCGCGACTCACGGCTCAATTGCCCTCACCGGCGATTACCGCCGCCTCGCGGTGGAACCGACCATGCCCGGCGGAGTCCACTTCCTTGACCCGTATTGCTACCGCTGTCCGTTTGGACAGAAGAAAGAATCCTGCAAACGCGAATGTGTCTCGCATTTGGAAGAAGTCATCAAATATGAAGGTCCTGACAAAATCGCGGCAGTCATCATGGAAGGCGTGGTCGGCTCGAACGGGCTGATTGTTCCGCCCGATGATTACTGGCCCCGCGTCCGCGAAATTTGCGACAAGTACGGCATTCTGCTCATCTCCGACGAAGTGATGAGCGGCTGGGGACGTACGGGCGAATGGTTCGCGGTGGATAACTGGAAGGTCGTCCCCGACATCATCACCACCGCAAAAGGCATCACCAGCGGATACACGCCGCTGGGCGCAGTGATTGTTTCGGACAAGATTGCCCAATTCTTCGATGATAAATATCTCTACGCGGGTTTGACGTATAACGGTCACGCGCTTTCGCTTTCCGCCGCGCTTGCCACCATTGAAGTCTATGACGATGAAAAACTTATTGAAAATGCCAAAGTGGTCGGCAAACATCTCGGCGAAAAATTGGAAGCGATTAAAGAGAAGCATGTCTCCGTTGGGGATGTGCGTTACATCGGCTTATTCTCCACCATTGAATTGGTGCAAAACCGCGAGAGCAAAGAAGTCATGCCCGCCAGCGTAATGGGTGAAGTCGGCAAGGTATTGCGCGAAAACGGCTTGTTCACTTTTATCATGGCGAACAGTCTCGGCAGCATGGTTTTTGTCGTCCCGCCGCTGTGCATCACCAAAGAGCAACTCGATGAAGGTTTGGCAATCGTCGAGAAGGCGTTGGAAGTGGCGGATAAGAATACAAAGTAATTTGGTAATTGGAGATTGGTAATTGGAGATTGAAGGTTAGTTACTGATAATCTCCAATCTCTAATCTCTAATCTCCAACTGGAGTCAACATGGAAATCTTAAACTACATCAACGGCGAATGGGTGAAGCCCAATGTTACGGAATATGTGGATGTCATCAATCCGGCAACGGGGGAGGTGATTGCCAAGACGCCGCTTTCCACGAAGGCGGATGTTGAGGCGGCGGCAAAAGCCGCGAGCGAAGCGTTTTCCGCATGGCGGCGCGTTCCCGCAAATGACCGCGTGCAATATCTCTTCAAACTCCGCAACATCATGCGCGAACAGATGGACGAGATTGCAAAACTCATCACCAATGAGTGCGGCAAAACTTTTGAAGAAGCCCGCGCCGAAATGGTGCGCGCCGTCGAGAATGTCGAAACCGCGTGCGGAATGCCGCATCTTGGCAAAGGCGAATTCGCGGAAGACATCGCGCCCGGCATTGATGAAATTATGATTCGTCAGCCTGTGGGCGTGTGCGCCACGATTGCGCCATTCAACTTTCCCGGCATGATTCCGTTTTGGTATCTGCCGTACGCGCTTGCAACGGGCAACACCTACGTCATTAAACCTTCGGAAAAAGTGCCGATGACCATGCAATATATTTTCAAACTCATCGAGCAGGTTGGATTCCCGAAGGGTGTAATTAACATGGTGAATGGAGCAAAAGAAGCGGTGGATGGCATTCTCGAACACCCCGCCATTCGCGCCATTACCTTCGTCGGCTCGACCAACGTGGCGAAGTATATCTACGCCACTGCCGCGCAGCATGGCAAGCGCGTGCAAGCCCAAGGCGGAGCAAAAAACCCCGTGATTATTCTGCCCGATGCGGATATGGAAATGGCGACCAAAATCATCGCGGATTCCGCCTTCGGCTGCGCGGGCCAGCGTTGTTTGGCGGTTTCGCTCGCCGTGACAGTTGCAGAAGCAAAGAACCACTTCACCGAGTTGATTTGCGATGCCGCCGCGAACCGCGTCGTCGGTTACGGAATGGATTCAGGCGTGCAGATGGGACCTGTCATCAACACCGCTTCAATGCAGCGCATTGAGCAGCTCATTGGCATTGGCGCAAAAGAAGGCGCGGGCATTCCGGTGGACGGGCGCGGCGCAAAAATCAAGGGATATGAAAAAGGCTCATTTGTCCGCCCGACGATTCTTACCGACGTGCAGCCCGGCAGCGAAATTTGGAAGACGGAAATTTTCGGACCGGTGCTAAGCCTGATGCACGTCAACACCATTGACGATGCGATTGCGCTCGCCAACAGCGGCGTGTACGGAAATCAAGCCAGCCTGTTCACCACCAGCGGCAACGCGGCGCGCCGCTTCCGCTACGAAGTGGAGGCGGGCAATATCGGCATTAATATCGGCGTCGCCGCGCCGATGGCGTTCTTCCCATTTTCGGGGTGGAAAGATTCCTTCTTTGGCGATATGCACGGTCAAGGCACAGACGCGGTGGAATTCTTCACGCAGAAGAAAGTCGTGGTCGAGAGGTGGCCCAAAGAATGGAGTCGAAAGTTCTAGCTGATAAACGGTAATTGGTGATTGGAGATTGAGACAATTACCAATTACCAATTACCAATCTCTAATTACTTGAGGAATCATGACAAAAGATTACGAAACCGCATTGGATTATTCATCTCATTGGCTGGATATCATTCACAAGAATGAATTTCCCGACCGCAAGCAGGCAGAAAAAATCATCGAAGAATCCAAAACGAATTTTGCCGAGTATTACAACCGCAACTGGCTGGAATATCGCAAATCTGTAACAGAGGCGGGCGACTGGGCGGCGGTTGAATGGAGCGGCTCCGGCGCAGTCTTCAAAGACGTTTTGGGACGCGAGTATCTTGACTTTCTTGGAGGCTACGGCATGATGGACCTGGGCTGGAGTCATCCCGAAGTGGTCAAAACCGTCCGCGCCCAGCTTGAACGTTCTCCCATGCCCTCGCAGGAATTGCTCGACCCGCTGCGCGGCGTGCTGGCAAAGTTGATGGCTGAAATCACTCCCGGCGATTTGAAATACAGCTGGTTTGGCGCAAGCGGCACGGAAGCAAACGAAGCCGCGATGAAAATTGCAAAGCTTTACACGGGCAAATCGGCATTTATTGTCGGCGTAAAAGCTTTTCACGGCAAGACAATGGGCTCACTCTCTTTAATGGGAAAAGCGGATTACCGCGCGCCAATGGGGCAGATGTATGCGGGGCAGGTTTACCACGTCCCGTTTGGCGACGCTGACGCGGTGGAAAAACAATTGGAGATTTGCGACAAAGTCGGCATTGGCGTTGCGGCGGTGATGTTTGAACCGATACAAGGCGAATCAGGCGCGATTGTGCCGCCGGATGACTTTTGGCCCCGCGTGCGCGCTGCAACAAAAAAATATGGCGTGCTTCTCATTGCGGACGAAGTACAAACCGGCTTGGGGCGCACTGGCAAATTATGGGGCGTGGAGCATTGGGACGTAGTCCCCGATATTCTCACGGTTGCCAAGTCGCTTGGCGGCGGCGTCATGCCCATCAGCGCAGTGACTACGACTGAGGAAATCTTCAAGCCGATGATGTACCCCAACCCCTTTATGCACACCACCACCACTGGCGGCGGCGCGCTGGCTTGCTCGGCGGCAATTGCCGCCATTCACGTCACCATCCGCGAGAAGTTGTGGGAACAAGCCGCGCAGAAAGGGGAATATCTCATTGAAAATCTTAAGAAAATCGCGGCGCAATATCCGCAAATTTATGAGAAAATTACAGGGCGCGGACTTTTGATTGGGATGCACTTCAAAAATCCTGAAACCGGCTATAAAGTTGCCGCAGGATTATTCAAGCGCGGCGTGCTTGTGGCTGGCACATTAACCAGCTCCCAAACCATCCGCATTGAACCGCCGCTGATTGTCACTCAGGAGCAAATGGACGCGCTGCTTGACCGTTTGAGCGATGCGTTGAAGGAAATCTAACTCAGGCTTGTCAACTCTTTCTGAAAATAAAAAATATATTTTGAAGACCCGGCAGGTCTTCTTATTTCGTATCAGGAGAAGATAGATGGCAAAAAGTGAATTTGCAGTCGAACTGCGCGATGTTGTAAAAAAATTCATTACGCCCGAAGGCAATGAATTAAATGCCGTGGACCATGTGACCATGCAAATCAAGAACGGCGAGTTCTTTTCTATGCTTGGCTCCTCCGGCTGCGGCAAAACAACCTCACTGCGCATGATAGCCGGTTTTGAATGGCCCACCGAAGGCGAAGTGTATATTGAAGGCAAGCCTATGGGACATACGCCGCCATTTCAACGCAAAGTCAATACCGTCTTTCAAAGCTACGCGCTGTTTCAGCACATGAGCGTTTTTCAAAATGTCGCGTTTGGGCTGGAAATGGAAGGCACGCCCAAAGACGAAATTGAAAAGCGTGTGAAGCGCGCGTTGGAGATGGTGCAATTGACGGGGATGGAACGCCGCAAACCCAAGCAGCTTTCCGGCGGGCAGCAGCAGCGCGTGGCGGTTGCGCGCGCGTTGGTCAAGACCCCCGATGTGCTCCTGCTTGACGAGCCGCTCGGCGCCCTCGACTTAAAACTTCGCAAGGAAATGCAATTGGAATTGAAAGCGCTTCAACAACAGCTGGGCATCACGTTCATCTACGTCACCCATGACCAGGAAGAAGCGCTCACTATGTCCGACCGTATTGCGGTGATGAGCAAAGGCAAAGTGCAGCAAATGGGCACGCCGGTGGAAATTTACGAGCGCCCCGCCAATAAATTTGTCGCGGATTTCATCGGCGAGTCAAACTTTTTGGAAGGCAAAATCAAATCGTTGGAAGGCGAGAGCGCGTATGTATTTGTTCCCGCGTTGAATATGGAATTGCGCGGGCTGCTTATTTCACAAGGATTGGTCAAAGGCGAAGAGGTGGTGATTTCCATCCGCCCTGAAAAAATCCGCATTACGGAAAAGAACGCGAAGGCGGAAAATCTATTCAACGCCAAAGTGACCAACACGGTGTACATCGGCGCGGATACGCATGTTTATGTGGATGCGCGCGGGCATAAACTCAAAGTATTGGAACAAAACCATATTTCCCGCCTTGATACAAGTTCGTTTTACACAGTCGGTCAGGA
>DAOTZP010000328.1:0-2347 GCA_034434265.1 Anaerolineales bacterium
TTGAACCGCCGATGTGCAGAGGGCGCAGCGTTTTTAATGAATTTCTCCGTGTCCTCCGCGCCTCTGCGGTAAAAATTAAGCAAGGGTAGCAACTTGGATTAATTATAAGAAGAAAGCCGCGTTTTTTCGATTCCTACTTTTGGGCTATTTTGCCATACTGGCAAGGATTGCGCCCAAGGTCCAATGCGGGGTGAAGAGAAATAGAAACGCGCTGATTAAGAGAAACGGCGCGTAGGGCATGAAAATCATTAATGCGTTTTCTTTATATCTTTGCACAACCAGCATGACCGCAATGATGATGACGCCCGCAATGCCTGCCAGCAAAATGGCTTGCAGCAGCGCCAGCCAAATAAACCGCCAGCCGAGCATTAACCCAAGCGCGCCGGAAAGATTCACATCGCCAAAGCCGAGCGCTTCTTCATCGTCATCGGCTTGATTGTTTTCCGCCATGCGGCGCGCGCGGTAGCGGGCAAAAAGCCTGCCCAGCTGATACAACGCGAACATGATTCCAAACCCAAGCAGACCGCCCAGCAGCGTATCTTCCAGCCCGCGCATCTTCCAGCCTGCCAGCAAGCCAAGCGCCGCGCCAAACCAACTTGTTGGGTGCAAAATCAGCCGATGCTCAAGGTCAATGATGAGGATGAGCGCAAAGTACGCCACGACCAGCAAGGTCAGCGGGTAGCCCAGCCGCGCTGGCGCGTTTTGCTGCATCCACACGCTGAGGGCAGTCAACCCCGCCAGAGTCAGCCATGCGCGTATGCTCCTGCGTTTTTGACACTGGCTGCAAGGAAGGAAGAGCAGATATTCTTTAAGGCTGTATGTGTGGCTGCAATGGGGACAAACCGGCGCGCTGAATTTTCGTGTAATGGGCAGGACATCGGCTAGATAGTTTATCAAACAGCCCAAAAGCAAACCTGCTCCGGCGGAAATGATGATTAAGTTGTTCATTCCACTTAATTATATTACGAAACGGTCAAGCCGTTGATTGGATGTTGGTCAATTGTAATGTTCTTGGCGAAACGCGCAAACTGCCTTACAATTTTTGAAACAAACAAGGAGAGATTTTCATGGAAGAATTTGTGATTGAAGGCGGGGTTCCTCTGCGTGGCGAGGTGACGCCCTCAGGAAATAAAAATGCCGCGCTGCCGCTGCTTGCCGCGTGCCTGCTTGCGGAAGAGCCTGTCACCATGCGTAATGTTCCCCAAATCCGCGATGTGAAAGTCATGCGTAATTTGATTGAAAGTCTGGGCGCGCAAGTGGATGAACTGGACTCGAACACATGGCGCATTTTTACGCCGCAAGTGACCGCGTCTCATCTTGACCCGGACCTTTGCCGCCGCATTCGGGCTTCCATCCTTGTGGCGGGACCTGTGCTTGCCCGCGCCGGAGGCTTGCGTCTGCCGCCCCCCGGCGGCGATGTGATTGGGCGCCGCCGGTTGGATACACACATTCTCGGCTTGCGCGCGCTGGGCGCGGAGATTACATATAACCGCGTGTTTGAAATTGAAGCGAAGCAATTGCACGGCGCGGATATTTTGCTCGATGAAGCCAGCGTCACCGCCACCGAAAATATTGTTATGGCGGCTGTGCGCGCCAAAGGAGAGACGCGCATCCGCAATGCGGCATCCGAACCTCATGTGCAGGAGTTGTGCCGCTTCTTAAATTTGCTCGGCGCAAAGATTGAAGGCATTGGCTCAAACACGCTTCACATTACCGGCGTTGAGCATCTTGGCGGCGGAGATTTCACCATCGGTCCCGACTTGTTGGAAGTGGTCAGCTACATTGGGGCGGCGGTGGTCACGCGCGGCGAGGTGAAAATTCACAACGCGGGCGTGGAACATTTGGGCATGGTCGCGCAGGTCTTTCACCGGCTTGGCGTGCATTGGGAAGCGCAAGGCGGCGATATTTTTGTGCCGTCCAAACAATCGCTTGCGATTGCCTCCGATTTGGATGGCGCAATTCCCGAAATTAAGACCAATATTTGGCCCGCGTTTCCAACCGATTTAACAAGCATTGCCATCACCGTTGCCACACAGGCGGAAGGCTCTGTGCTATTTCATGATTGGATGTTCTCCGGGCGCATGTACTTTACCGATAAATTGGTCGGCATGGGCGCGCGCATCATTTTGTGCGACCCGTACCGCTGCCTTGTGCAGGGACCCACTCAACTATACAGCGAAAAACTGGAAAGCCCGGATATTCGCGCAGGCATGGCGCTGCTGCTTGCCGCGCTCGCCGCGCAAGGCACATCCAAAATCCGCAATATTGTGCAAATAGAACGCGGATACGAAAAGGTGGACGAAAAACTGCGCTCGCTTGGCGCAAAAATCAGCCGCGCAAGCGAATA
>DAOTZP010000329.1:0-25018 GCA_034434265.1 Anaerolineales bacterium
CGCCCGCCGCATCGGTGGGACCGTCCTCCCCATCCGTTGCAATTGAAATGAACATCACATCGCGCATGTCTTTCAATTCATCCACCGCGCTTAAGACCGTTTCTTGATTTCTGCCGCCTTTTCCGTTTCCCTTTAATGTCACGGTGGTTTCGCCGCCTGCCAGCAAACAAAACGGGCGCGGAGTTTTCTTCTGCGCCTCGCGCAATTTTTCAACGAGAAATTTTCCAACTTCGCGCGCTTCTCCCTGCAAACCGCAGGCGATGACTTCGGCAAAAAAACCTTCTTCTTGCGCTTGTTGTTTTGCGGCTTGCAGCGCAATATCATTGCTGGCGATGATGTGATTTTCAACCGTATCAAAAACGGGGTCATCCGCTTTGAGCGTTTCACGCAATTTGCAACTTAAGCCAAATTCATTCAAAATGTTTTCCGCGTCCGCTTTTGTCGTTGGGTCGGGGGCGGTGACTCCGGAGGCGATGGTTTCGAGCGAATCGTTCACCACGTCCGAAAGAATCAGGCTGACGATGCGCGCGCCGTTTGCGGCTTGCGCCAGCCCGCCGCCTTTGAGCGTATCCACATGCCTGCGAATGGTGTTGATTTGGTCAATGCGCGCGCCGTTGGCGAGCAATGACGAAGTTAAGGTTTGCATTTCATCCAGCGGGATGATGGGCGCGGACATCAGCGCCGAGCCGCCGCCGGAAATTAAGCAAATCAATACATCATCGGGCGTGAGTTGGGAAACGAACTTAAGCGCGGCTTTCCCCGCTTGCAGGCTGCGCTCGCCGGGGATGGGGTGATTGCCGAGGAAAACAGAAGCGTTTGGCGGGTAATTCATCGGCGCGTGTTTGGTGACGAGGAGCAGGTCGGTTAAGGGAATCAAATCTGCGAGGGCGGTCATCATCGCGGGGGCGGCTTTTCCCAATCCAAATGCAAAGGCGCGGCGGGCTTGCGGCAGCGGGTGGGTGTGCAGGAATCGCTTAACCGCTTCTCCCGCATGGATGGCGCGAAAAGCGCAGGAAAGCACACGCTGAATACTTTCCCCGCGCGCGTGGCGTTGAATGGAATGTGATGTGAATTGCTGCGGCGCGAACATGCCGCAAGTATAACCCCGCTTGTTCTGCCGTTTTTTTTTGATGAAGGCTTCCGTTCCGTCCTTTATAATATGGGCATTTCGTTAAGATGGAGGCGGCTATGAGCCATTCAATTTCAGCAGGGGAAGTGCGTTTTTTTAGCGGAAGTTCCAACCCAAACCTGGCGGAAAAAATCGCCGCGCAGCTGGGCGTTCCGCTGGATGAAACGCGCATTTCGCGTTTTAGCAATGACAATCTTTATATTCAACTGGGCGCGAGCGTGCGCTACCGCCGCGTGTATATTGTGCAGTCGCTTTCGCAGCCGGTGAATGACCACCTGATGGAATTGCTGATGATGATTGATATTGCGCGGGGCGCCGCCGCCTCGGAGATTCATGCCATCATCCCTTACTTTTCCTTCGGGCGGTCGGATAAAAAGGACGCGCCGCGCATTTCGATTACGGCGCGGCTGGTGGCGGATTTGTTGAAGACCGCCGGGGCAACGCATGTGATGAGCATCATGTTCCATTCGCCGCAGGTGCATGGTTTTTTTTCCGTGCCAACCGACCCAATGAGCAGCCGCGCGGTGTTTAAGGAGTATCTTTCCACCAAAGATTTAAGCGGCGCGATTATTGTCTCGCCGGATATGGGGCAAGCCAAGTCGGCGGCGCGTTTTGCGCGGACGCTGGATTTGCCTGTGGCGGCGGGGAACAAGGAGCGCGTATCCGATAACAAGGTGATTATCAGCGGGCTGGTGGGCAGTCAGGTGCGCGGTCACAAACGCGCGTTGATTTATGATGATGAAATCGCCACCGGCGGTTCGATTTTGGAGTTGAGCAAAGTCCTCATTAACGAAGGGGTGGAGGAAATTTTGGTGATGTGCACGCACGGCGTTTTTACGCAGGGCGCGGTGCAAAAACTGGCGGATGTTCCGCAGATTAAAGAGATTATCACAACCGATACGGTTCACATTCCGCCGGAAAAGGCGCATCCCAAATTGACCGTGCTTTCAGTGGCGCCGGTGTTTGCGGAAGCCATTCGGCATAACATGAACCGCGAATCGCTCAGCGATTTGTTTGTGTTCGGAGAGTAAGCCATGAAATCTCCGCAAGCGCAAAAGCGAATGATGTTGATGGCGGCGGGCGCGATTGACGCCTTGCTGGGCGGCGTTACGCTGCTGGTTTATTTTCGCATTCTGCCGGTGGATATTTCGGGCTGGGATATTCCCCGCTGGCTGCTTGGCTTGCTGGGCGCGGTTTGGTTTTTTTCCGGACTGGGCGTGTTTACATATTATTTGACTTATCCCTCTCCGATGGAGTGAAATAATGTTCTTGACATTCCCAAAAATCGGCGTACAATACGGCGCGATATGCAGTCAACCTGTCCAGCCAAATTGTTCAATAGTCATCACTTCATTGCTTTGCCGGTGTTTTTATTGTGAAATCGAGAGTCGCTTTTGAAAAAGCGACTCTCTTTTTTTATCCAAATCCATTCTTAAGGAGAGAGAAATGGCTACGAAAAAGAAAACGTCCGTAAAGAATCAGCCCAAGTCTGAGCCAAAGGCAAAAGGCGCGAATCCTTCGGCGGGTGGTTCCGCATCCGCAGTGATGGGGTACCTCCCTAACGATACGCCGCCCATCGGGCAGACCATTTTGCTTGGTTTTCAACATGCGCTGACCATGTTCCCCGCCACAGTGCTGGTGGCGCTGCTGGTGGGCTTTCATTCCAGCACGGTGCTGCTTGCTTCCGGTTTGGCGACCATTGTGGCGCTGCTCGGCTCGCGGTATGGAATTGGCAAATTCATCCCCTTGTATTACGGTTCGTCGTTTAGTTACATTGCCGCCATTCTTGCGGTGACGAATGCCTCGTTTGGTCAGCCCGTTTCGGATGAGTTGATTAGCGTGGCGCAGGCGGGCATTGTGGTGACGGGCGTCATTAACGTGCTGGTTGGTTTGCTCATCCGCTTTGCGGGCGGCAAAAAAGCGATTGATGTGCTGCTTCCGCCCATCATCACCGGCTCGGTGGCGGCGGTGATTGGCTTTTCGCTCGGCAAAGCCGCGCTTGATATGGCTTCCGGCGTGGCGGGCGGCGAGACAGGCGGCAGTATGCAATGGTGGACTGTGGCAATGATTACCCTGTTTGCGACCATTATGTTTTCGGTGTATTTGCAGGGCAAGGGCTTTATTGGTATGCTGCCCATTTTGCTCGGCGCAATCGTTGGCTATGCCGCGGCGGCGGCAATGGGCATGGTGGATTTTACATCCATCACCCAAGCGCGCGCGTTTACTGTGCCGCACATCACACTGCCAAACTTCACCAGCGAGTTGAGCGCGACAGCCATCGTCAGCATTGCCATTATGGCTATTGCCACCATTCCTGAATCCACCGCGCATTTGTATCAAATCGGTTTGTATGTGGACCATCTTGCCGATGAGCAAAAACGCGAGCGTTACGGGTTGAGCGAGTATATTGGCTTCAACCTGATTCTCGACGGTATCGGCGATATGGTTAACGGTTTTGTCGGCGGCGCGGCGGGAACAAACTACGGCGAGAATAACTCGCTTATGGTCATTTCGCGCAATTACTCCGGCGTTTCGCTGCTTGCGGCGGGCGTGATTGCCATCTTGATGGCGTTCAGCGGACATCTCGCCGGAATTGTGCAATCCATTCCCACGGCGGTGAGCGGCGGCTTGGCAATTTACTTGTTCGGCGTTATTGGAATGCAGGGCATCGCGCTGATGATTTCCGAAAAAGTGGATATGTTCGACCCGAAGAACCTTGCCATTGGCGCGGCGGTGATGATTATCGGCATCGGCGGTCACATCGGCTTCAACTCCTTCCTGCCAATTCCCGCGCTGACGGGCATCTTCCCCTACGGCTGGCCCGCCATTGCAACCGGCGCGGTGGTTGGCATCCTTTTGAATTTGGTGTTTCAAGTTTTCAAGCCGAGCAAGTAAAGAGGATTAGAGATTAGAAGATTAGAGGATTAGAGGATTGGAGATTAGAGGATAAGTGAAGAGATTGGGAGAAATCCCGGTCTCTTTTTATTTAACGCTATAATCGCAAAAACCAACACAGGAAAAAATATGATAACTCTCCCCGGATTGATTGACCCCCACGTCCATGTGCGCGAACCCGGACAAACCCACAAAGAGGATTGGGATACCGCCACCCAATCCGCGCTGGCGGGCGGTGTGACGGTGATGCTCGGAATGCCGAACACCAAGCCGCCCATCTTTGATGAAGCGACTCTTGCCCTCGCGCTGGATTCCGCCCGCCAAAAAGCGCGCTGCGACTACGGGCAGTTTCTCGGCGCGGGACCGGATAACGCCGCCCTTCTGCCTGCCCTTGCATCCCGCGCAGCCGGGCTGAAGATGTATCTCGATTCCACGTTTGGAGAACTGCGGCTGAATGATATGACTCTCTGGCAGCCGCATTTTGAACGCTTTCCCAAACATTTGCCCATTGTGCTGCACTCCGAATCGCGCACAATGGCGGCGGGGATTTTATTCGCCGCCATGTATGACCGTCCGGTTCACATCGCGCATGTTTCGCTGCGCGAAGAAATTTTGATTATCAAAGCCGCAAAACAAAAAGAAATTAAAGTCACCTGCGAGGTTTGCCCGCATCATTTGTTTTTGACCAAGGAAGACATTCCCGCCATCTCGCACGGGCACGCGGGGCGCGGAGAAGTACGCCCGCGGCTTGCCACCCAAGCCGACGTGGACGCGCTCTGGCAAAACATGGATGTGATTGACTGCTTTGCTACCGACCACGCTCCGCACACGCTGGAAGAAAAAGACTCCGACAATCCGCCGCCCGGCTTCCCCGGCGTGGAGACCATGCTCCCGCTATTGTTGACCGCCGTGAACGATGGACGCTTGACGATGGATGATATTATCCAAAAATCGCATGTCAATCCGCGCCGCATTTTCAACATTCCCGAACAGGCGGAGACATACGTTGAGGTGGATGAAAAAGCCGAATGGGAGATAAAAGCGGCGGAATTACACTCGCGCTGCGGGTGGACTCCGTTTGAAGGGTGGAAGGTGAAAGGCAGGGTTCGCAAAGTTGTCCTGCGCGGGCAAACCGCGTTTGAAGACGGCAGGGTGTTGTCGCAGCCCGGCTTTGGAAAGAACATAAGAGGGTGAATGAATCCGCGCTTAATGTTTTGGCGTTTTTTGCTGCGCCGGATGTTCATGTCAAAATATATGAGCATTGAAGAAAGCCGCGCCTTGTCATTAAGCGCCGCGCGGCGCATGAATAACATTCCTGCGGGCGTACAAGTGACCCGCTTTGAAATAGACCACATGCCTGCCGCGTGGGTGATTCCTGACGGCGCGATTCAAAACAAAGTCGTCCTGCATTTTCATGGCGGCGGATATGTGCTGGGCGGAATCGAATCCAGTCAAATGATGGCGATTGTGATGGCGCAAACGTTGAAGATGAAAACGCTGCTGACGGAGTATCGGCTTGCGCCGGAGCATCCTTTTCCGGCGGCGGTGGAAGACGGCGCGCGCGCATACCGCTGGCTTGTGGCGCAAGGGGTCCGCCCACAGGATATTACCATCAGCGGCGATTCGGCTGGCGGGGGGCTGAGCCTTGCCGCGTTGATGATGCTGCGGGATGCGGGAGACGCGCTCCCTTCCGCTGCGGTGTGCATGTCGCCGTGGGCGGATTTATCGTTCAGCGGCGAGTCGCACATTTCCAAACAAAAAAAGGAAGTCGTTTTGCGCGCTGATATGTTGCGGATGTGGGCGGCGGCGTATTGCGGCGCGGCGCGACCCGACCACCCGCTGGTCTCTCCCGTGTATGGCGGGTTTTTTAACTTCCCGCCAATTTTGATTCAAGTCGGCAGCGATGAAGTTTTGCTGGATGACGCGCTGATGCTGGCAAAGAAAGCCAAAGCCGATGGCGCGGATGTGACCTTGAAAATTTGGCATGGCATGTGGCATGTTTGGCAGGCGCTGGGCGCGGCGCTGCCCGAAAGCAGGCAGGCGTTTGAAGAAATGGGAGCGTTTTTGCGAAGTTATGACAATCGTCACTAAATGGATGAAAATTCCGCTGTTATAATCTCGGCGCAAAACATTTTGGACGAAACAAAAAAGAGGTAAATGCAATGGCATACGTTAATATAAAAGTCCCCGAAGGCGGGGCAAAAATTTCAATTGAGAACGGCAAGTTAATTGTCCCCGATAACCCGATTATCCCGTTTGTGGAAGGCGACGGCACCGGACGCGATATTTGGCGCGCATCCGTCCGCGTGTTCGATGCGGCGGTGGAGAAAGCCTACGGTGGCAAACGCAAAATTCACTGGATGGAAGTGTACGCGGGTGAAAAGCCGTTCAAACTTTGGCAAACCTGGCTGCCCGATGAAACCACCGAAGCGTTTAAGGAATTTTTGGTCGGCATCAAGGGACCGTTGACCACGCCCATCGGCGGCGGCATTCGCTCGCTGAATGTTGCCCTGCGTAAATTGCTTGACCTGTACGTCTGTCAGCGCCCCGTGCGCTGGTATAAGGGCGTGCCTTCGCCCGTCCTTCACCCCGAATATGTGGATATGGTCATCTTCCGCGAAAACACTGAAGATATTTACACAGGCATTGAATTTGCCAACGGCACGGAAGATAACGCAAAGTTCAAACAGTTGTTCAAGGAAGCCTTCCCCAAAGAATATGCAAAAATTCGCTTCCCTGATACGGCGGGCATTGGCATCAAGCCGGTTTCTGTGGAAGGGACGGAACGCCTTGTGCGCGCCGCAATTAAGTGGGCGTTGGATAACAAACGCAGAAGCGTGAACTTTGTTCACAAGGGCAATATTATGAAGTTCACCGAAGGCGCGTTTAAGGATTGGGGATACAAACTTGCCAAGCGCGAATTTCGCGGACAGATTGTCACCGAACGCGAAAGCTGGATTTTGGGCAACAAGGAAGCCAACCCGAACCTTTCGGTGGAAGAAAACGCCAAGATGATTGACCCGGGCTTTGACATGATGTCGCCCGCGCAGCAGAACGACATTAAACAGGAAGTGGAAGAAGCGCTCAAATTGTGGGATACGCACGGCGACGGCAAATGGAAGAAGATGTTGATGATTAAAGACTCCATCGCCGATGTTTCCCTTCAATTCACGCTCATCCGCCCGCGCGATTATGACGTGATTGCCACGCTCAACCTGAATGGCGACTATCTCTCCGACGCGCTTGCGGCGCAGGTGGGCGGCATTGGCATTGCCCCCGGAGCAAACATCAACTACGAGACCGGTCACGCGATTTTTGAAGCCACGCACGGCACCGCGCCCAAGTATGCGGATTTGGACAAAGTTAACCCCGGTTCGGTCATCCTCTCCGGCGAGATGATGCTGCGCTACATGGGCTGGAGCGAAGCGGCGGACTTAATTGTCAAAGGCATGGAAGGCGCAATCAACGCCAAGACCGTCACTTATGACTTTGCCCGCCTGATGCCCGACGCGAAAGAAATTAAATGCTCCGAGTTTGGCGATGCGGTGATTGAGTGGATGGACAAGGAAATTCCGGCGGAAGCCCCCTTGCAGATGGAAGGAAAACAAGCAGCTGGGAAAGTCTCCAAGAAAGTCTCAAAGAAATCCGCGCCCAAGAAAACCGCCAAAAAGGTTGTGAAGCAGGCAGCGAAGAAAGTTGTCAAAAAGACTGCAAAGAAAACAACCAAAAAGAAGTAGCGGCAAGAAACAATATGACTCACCCCGAAATGAAAGAAGGTTTCGCGGGTGAGTTTGTTTTTAAGAGCAAGGCGGATGCGGATAAACGCTGAACACGCGGATTTTTAATCTCGCAGTCCGCGCTCGTCCGCGTTCCAAATTAGGTTTGGGGTTAATTAACGCAAGTTGCCGCCTTCAAAAGGAAAGAAGGATTTTGCCTGTTTTGAACCGCCGATGTGCAGAGGGCGCAGAGTTTTTAATGAATTTCTCCGCGCCTCTGCGGTAAAAATTAAGCAAGGGTAGCAAACTGGGTTAATTACGCATCCTGCGGCGTTTCGAGAAAATCGTTCAACGCGGCGCACATGCTGATGAAGGCTTCCTTGCGGGCGGAGTAGCGTTTCTCCTGCCCGATGAAGGTCAAATTCACCAAGCCGGAAAGGCGCAGTTCGCTCAGGTGATGAGTCACCGTCGGCGCGCGCAGTTTCAATCGGCGGGCAAGTTCGGAGGGTGAAAGTTCTTCGTGCGAAAGGTAGTTCAGGATTTTCAAGCGCGTCGGGTCGCCGAGCGTTTTGAGCGTGCGCACCAGCCCGTCGGGGATGTTTTCGCCGGGGATGACCGACATGGTCGCCGGACGCGCGCCGAATAACAACAGGGTGGTATTTTCGTCAAATTTTTCAAAGAAGACCAGCGGGGTCGTCCAATAACAGGGAGCAATGATTAAGTTCGGCGTGTTGAATTCATCATCCAGCCGCACGCCTTGCGAAAGTTCGCGCAACAGGTCGGGGATTTCGAGTTTTTTGGCAAGCGCCTGCGCGCGCGCCAGCGCGTCCTTCAACACGGGCGCGACGCGCTTTTCTTCCTCTTCAAAAAAAGATTGGTAGTAGTATTGCAGCGCGTTGACGAATCCTTCGCCCAATTCTTCGGGTTTGGAACACCAATCGAGATAACGCTCCACCTGTTCTTTTTTGTAGTTCTTTCCTTTTTTGTTCCAAACATCCATAAAAAATCGAACGTCTTTTTCGCTCCACTTGCCGGTCTCCACAATGCGGATGTAAATTTGCGAAGCCAGCGCGTGGTCTTTATACATTTCATCCGTATGGGCGGCGTATTCGCGCGCGGAATAAATTTTAAGCATCCGCTCGCGCGGGGGAATTTGACGCATACTCAACAATGCGGTCACTGCGTCTTTGGGGGCGGGCAGCGCGCTCAGCCAGCGCAGCGGCGGGCCCGCAATACTGAACACATCATCCAAAATTTTTCGTTCGGCGGGCGGAATGCGCGAACGAACCCCGGCAGCCCATGAAGCGCGCAAACCGAAATATTCCGGCTCATAAATCACATGCAGGCTGGCGAACAATTCGTAAGCGGTTCCAATATCCCAATGAATGACGGGCGCGGCGGATTTTTGTTTTGGCATGAGTATTCCGATGAATGAAAAACAGACCGCGCGTTTGGATTCACGGTCTGCCTTTTTCTATTTCCTTTTCAATTTTTTGCCGAGCGAGACGAGCATCTCGGCGGTGGAACGGTCAATGTGCGCGCGGAAGACGGGCGACCCGGCAAACATGGCGCCGAAAGCAATGAGAACATTGCCCGCGCTGTCTTTGATGATTTCGCGCTCGGTCATTTCCTGCGCCTCTTCGTATTGCGGGGCGCAGACATCGCGGCACGCGCATACGGGCTGGGTACGGTGTGAGTGGGGAACGGAACGGTGAGTCATGGCTGCGCCTCCTTTGGTTAGTCACTTGCCTTTGTTAGACGTTTATCTAGTTAGATAATAGTCTAAATTAGGCAGGCTGTCAAGGGTGAAGATTGAAGTGTTTATTGACAAGCGAATCACAAAGTCCACAGAGTTTTTAATAAATTCCTCCGTGTCCTCCGCGTCTCTGCGGTAAAAATTAAGCAAGTGCAGCAACTTGAATTAGATAATTCTTTAATACGACCCCGCAAAATATCGTTGAATAATCGGCGTTAAGTCTTTGCTGGTATGCTCGCGCAGCACGGCAAAAAAGTCCGCGCTGCTGGCGCGTTTGTAGGAATACCGCGCGGCGTAGTCTTTCAGAAAGCGGAAGAAATCATCATCCCCCATGCGTACGCGGACGTCATCCAAAAAGTGCGCGCCGTTCAGGTACACCGCATTGACATAGGAACGGTAGCTGGAATGGCTGTACACATTTGAGTCCACATATCCGCCGGGACCAAAATAATCCACGCGGAACTGCCACCACCAATCGCCATAGCGGGGATAGTTGTATTCGTAAAAAATCTTTTCACTATACGCCGAGAGCGCTTCATCAAGCCAGGGTTCGGCGGCTTGATTGCTGCCCACCAGACCAAACCACCATTGATGCGCAATCTCATGCACGCCGATGGTGGTTAAATTATTTTTTGCGCCGCCGCCATACTGCCCGTAAAATTTGGACGAAACAAAAATCAGCCCGTCATACTCCATGCCGTCGTGAATGTCCGCCTGCACAATCACAAGCGTTTCATACGGATACGGGGCAAACTTGGCTTCAAACAAAGCGACTGCCTGCTTTGCGGAATACAGAATACTTTCCGCCGCGGCTTGATACCCGCTGAAATAATACGAGCGGATGATGATTTTCCCCACCGCTGACTCTGTGACCAAAAATTCATTACTTGCGGAAAGCGAAAACGTGCGCGCCCCGTACATTCGGTAGCGCGTCCACTCGCCGTTTTGTTCGGCGGGCGCGGGCGCGGCAAGAATCACATCCGCGCCGGTTTTGATGTTCACCTCAATATCGGCGGAATCATATACAAGATGCTCGCCAAATGAAGAAGGCTCGTGCAATACCCAGCCGTTGTTATAAGGGACGATGAACGGATACCAATCCACAAGGTTGATTTGATTGAAGTCGTAGCCGAACAAGCCGTCGCCTTTTTCCGGCAGGGCGAGCGTGTAGCTCATGGTAAGCGTGGTGACTGCGGCGGGCGGGAGCGGCGCAGGCAGCGAGATTGTCATGCGCTGGTCGGCGAGCGTGAAGTTGCTGACGATGACGTTATCCTGCGCGAGCGAGTGGAGCGTGAACACGCCGCCCCAGCGGTTGGGCTGCACGGATAACACCATGTCCGAAAGGATGAGTCCCGTGTCGTTGTAATATTGGATGGTTTGATTCACTTGCAGCGAACGGTTGGGAAAGTCCATCTCCGCGTACAGGATGTAGCTGGGGCGCGATGGATTCGCCGGAGGCGGCGGAACAGGCTGGGTCGGCGGTGAAACAATGAGGGTAGGCGCAGCCCGCGTTTCGGTTGGCGGGGGCGGAGAGGTTGGGGTGTTTGAGGGAATCGGCGAGGAGGTCCACGTTGCGGGCGGGGTATTCGTCCGCCCAATGGGTTGAAAGGGCGTTGCGCTGCTCCCCGCTTTGGGAATTTCAAATTTTCCAAAATGCTTTGGCGTGGATGTGGGCTGCGCGGATGAAAGATTGCACGCGGACGCGGCGATGAACAGCGCCAGCGCGAACGTTAAAAAATGGCGGTGAAATTTCATGGATAGACGTTGCGGAAGTATTGGCGCACAATGTCGGAGTAGTCGGTTTGCGTAAATTGTTTGAGCAGATTGAAAAAGTCCTGTGCGGTGACGATTTTGTTTTGCCCTTGCTCGGTGTATGCGCGGATGAAGTTGAAGAAGGCTTCGTCGCCGATTCTTTCGCGCAGGTCGTGTAAAAAGTGCGCGCCTTGAAAGTATGCGGCGTTGGTGTACGGGCGAAAGCCCTGCCCTTCGTAAATGGGAATATCCACAAAGCCTTGCGGGTTGTAATAGTCAATGCGGTATGCCCACCACCACGAAGTGAGTTCTGGGTAATAATGTTCATAATATAAATATTCGGAATAGGTGGCAAGCGCTTCATCCACCCAGGGCTGCTGCGCCTGGTCGTTTGCAATTTGGTCAAACCACCATTGGTGCGAAGTTTCATGCGCGGCGACAAAAATCAAGTAGGTCTTTGGGTCGCCGCGGTACAGGTTGTAAAAATCGCGGCTGAGATAAAAGAACGCGGAGTATTCCATGCCGTCATTGAAGTCGCCCATCACGAGCGAGAGCGTTTTATGTTTGTATGCGCCAAATTTTTCACTGTATAACGCCAGCGCTTCGGCGGCGGCTTTCAATGCGTCGCGCCCGCCCTGCTTGTAAAGCGGAAAATAATAACTGGTGACGGTCACGCCGTTCACTTCGGTGGATGCGGATTCAAACTCACGGCTGGCGGCGAGGGCAAAGGTCCGCGCCGAGCGAATGGTGTAGCGGGTGAATCCATCCCGCGCTTCGGGCGCGCCGCTGGCGGCAACCATTGGCGCGGCGGCGGGGTCGGTAAAGCGCACGTCCACCACATAATCCGCCGCATCATATACAAGATGTTCGCCGTAATACCAAGGGTCATGCAGCACCCACCCGCCGTTGATGCGCGGCACAACAAACGGATACCAGTTCACCAAATTCATTTGACGATTGGTGTACCCGTAAATGCGCGGGCGGGCAATGTTGGGGTCTTCCTGTTCCGCAAAGGGCAGGTTCAATGTGTATGCAATTTCAATTTTGGCAATGGTGTTCGGCAGCAAAAAAGAAGAAAGCGGAAGTTCAAGCCGCTGCCCCTGCAAAATAAACGTATCAATCGTTTCGCCATTCACGGAAACGCTTTGCAGGTTAAACCCCGTCCACAAGTTTGGCACAACGGCAAGCGCCAGCGAGTTCAACTGCGCGCCGGTATGATTTGGATATTCAATTGTTTGATTCACCGTCACTTGATGCGCGTCATAATCAATCACCGCGTTGATGTAATACTGCGCTTTTTCGAGGATGGGCGCGGGCTGGGTGGATGTCGCTGTGGGAGGCGGCGTGTTCGTGGCAAGCGGCGCGGAGGTGGCTACGGGCGGAGCGACCGGCGTTGGCAAAGCGGTCGGCGCGGGCGGGGCGGAGCAAGCCGAAAACAAAAAAACAAAAGCGAAAACAAGCGCGTATTTTTTCATGGCGTGTATTCTAACAAAAGATTTTTATCTTCTTCTTCCGCGTGTTAAGACAAACACAACCGCGAAGAAAAACGTGGCGGTGAGGACAATTGCCGCGCCGCTGGCAATGCTCAAATAGAACGAAAGATACAAGCCAATGATTCCTGAAAGCGCCGCAAAGACCGAGGCGAGAATCATCATGTGCAGCAGACGGTGTGTGAGCAGATACGCGGTTGCGGCGGGCGTGACCAGCATGGCAACCATCAACGCCACGCCAACCGTTTGCAGCGAGACGGCAATCGTGACGGCGATTAATCCCAGCAACAGGTTGTTGAGCAGGTTCACGGGCAGGCGCAACGTGGCGGCGAGAATCGGGTCAAACGAAATCGTGAGAAATTCTTTGTAAAACGCGGCAATCGTCAGCAGAATGATTCCGCCAAAGATGATGATGAGCCGTAAACTTTGGGCGGATACGCCCAGCACGTCGCCAAAGAGGAAGTGGCTCAAATCCACGGCGTAGCTTTGCACGGTGGAAATGAGCGCGATGCCGAGCGCGAACATCCCCGCAAAGATGATGCCGATGGCGGTATCCTCTTTGATGGCGGCTTGCTTGCTGATTGCGCCAATGCCCCACGAGGCAAGCGCCGCCGTCCCCAGCGCCCACCAAAAGAGCGTATCGCGCGCGCCGCCGCTGATGATGTACCCAACGGCAATGCCGGGCAGAATGGTATGCGCGAGCGCGTCGCCAAAGAACGCCATGCCGCGCAGCACAACATACGTTCCCACCACGGCGCACACAATTCCAACAAGCACGGCGGCAATCATGCCGCGCTGCATAAATTCATATTGAAGAGGGATAAGAAGGGACATTTTTTTCACTCACAGCACGAGTCATCCATCACTTTGTATCTTCCGCCGTATGCGGTTAACAAATTTTCAGGATGCAGCGCTTCTTCGGGGTTTCCAAACGCGATGATTTTTTTATTAAGCAGCATGATGCGGTCGAAATGTTTGGCGGCTTGGTCAAGGTCGTGCGTGGCAACCATCACGGTCACTGTATTGGCGCGGAGTTTGTCCAGCAGGTTGAGCAGGCTTTCCTGCGCGGGCGTATCCAGCCCGGTGAGCGGCTCGTCCATCAGCATCAGTTCCGCTTCCTGCGCCAGCGCGCGCGCAATGAACATCCGCTGCTGCTGCCCGCCGGAGAGTTGACCAATTTGGCGGGCGGATAAATCCGCGAGTTCAACGGTTTCCAATGCGCGCTGCACAAAATCCCAATCGTGTTTTTTGGGGAAGTTGAACGGACCGAGTTTTGCCGAGCGTCCCATCATCACCACGTCCGCCACGCTGACGGGAAAGTTCCAATCCACTTGCGAGCGCTGCGGAATGTATGCAATGCAGCTGTGAACCGAAGGCTTGGAGCCGGAGACATTCACCTCGCCCGCGTCTGGCTGCATTACGCCCGCCACAATTTTGAACAGCGTGCTTTTGCCCGCGCCGTTTGGTCCCACCACGGCAACGCGCTCACCGGCGCGCAACTGAAATGTGATGTGTTCCAGCGCGCTGCGCCCATTGTAGCGCAAAGACACATCGCGCGCTTCGAGAATTGGCTTGCCGGTTTGATGAGTGATGCGCGGGTACATTACTTCAAACTTTCCACAATGCGCGACACGTTGTATTTCATCATTTCAATATACGTTGGCGCGGGCGCGCCTTCGGTCAGCGATTCCAAATGCAAATCCGAAACAACTTTTGCGCCTGTTTCGGAAGCAATTTGAGTCGCAAGCGTATCGTTATCCGCCGCGTCCAAAAAAATGGCTGAAGCATTCAAGGATTTTATTTCTTCAATCAACGCCGCCATTTGCTGCGCGGAAGGCGCGGCATTGCTGCTGAAACTTTCCACAATCGTTCCCGCTACCTTAAAGCCGTAGCGTTCCGCAAAATAATTTAATGATTCGTGATTGCTAATCAAGATTCTTTTTTCAGCGGGAATTTGATTTACCTGCGATTGAATCCACGCATCCAATTCTTTAAGTTGATTAATATAATTTTGCGCGTTGGCGTTGTAAATCTCCGCGCCTTCGGGGTCATACTGGATGAAGGCTGCGCGGATATTTTCCACATATCCGATGACTAAATTCGGGTCAAGCCACAAGTGCGGGTCCACGCCATGTTCGCCTTCCGCGTCTGCTCTTACGGGCAGGTTTTTGGCAGCTTCCACGATGCGGGTCGCATCCCCGGCATTTTCGATGAATGATTCCAAAAAGTGTTCATATTCCGCGCCGTTGAGGATGAGCAGTTTTGCGTTTTCAATTTTCGCCATCTCCTGCGGAGTCGGCTGGTAGTTGTGCGGGTCTGCGCCAACCGGCAAAATTGAATGAACGGTCAATCGTTCTCCGGCGATATTCTGCGCAATATCCGCCAAAAACGTGGTGGAAGCCAAAACGTCCGCGTCTGCGGTTTTTGCTGGCGCTCCGCACGCGGAAAGGAAAATCATCACAACGAACAAAAGACCAAATTGAATTTTTGCGTTAAACATTGTTTATCCTTTATTCATCAATCCAAAATCCAAAATCATAAACTTCATCACTTGCATGACTTGCACAACCCAAACAATTGCAGCCAATGGTCTTTGACCTTGTAGCCCGTCTTGCGGGCAATGGATTGCATCAACGCGGCGAGGTCATCGCCTTCAAAAAACTCCGCCTTGCCGCAGTTTTCGCACAACAACAGGTGTTGATGACCATGCCCCGCCGCCACAAACGCCTGACATCCCTGCGGTTGATGCACGCGCTGAATCAGGTTCAGCTCTTCCAGTTTTTCCAGCGTGCGGTACACGCTCACCAGCCCCAGCGCGGGGCGCTGCTTGCGCGCCATGTCGTACACTTCCAGCGGGGTGAGGACCCGCTTGGCATTCGCCACCAATTCCACCACAACGCGGCGCGGCTCGGTCAGGCGGCAGCCGTTTTTCTTAAGCAAAGTCAGCCATAGGTTTGTAGTCATGTTTTACCGTTTCTCTTTCAGTAGAACCTGTCCGTTTTGTGCCTTTATTTATGAAATTGAAAATCATTTTCAATAATACCGCAGCAAAAGACGGGCTGTTAAATCCAAATCTTACATGCGTTATAATGAAATTACACCGACCATTCAGAACAGGAGCAAACATGACCCAACCCAAACCCCTCAACTGGACTCCCGCCGAGGGAATCGGCTATACCGTCATCCGCCGCGGGGATGGCGGCATGACCCTGACTTTTACCGACCTCTCTGATGCGACGCTCGCCCACTGGCACGAATTTGCCTTAAATCACCTGCTCGAATCAGACCGCCGCACGCGCAATTTGTACGACCTGCGGGCTGTCAAAGAAATTCCTGAAAAGGCAATCAACATGGCAGTGGACGCAAACAGCGACCCCTCCGCGCGAAACATCCGCGTGGCGGTGGTGGTGGCGGACCAAGCCGCCATTGACCGCATCCTTGAAATTGCCTCGCTTGCCCAAGCCGAATCCGCTTCCGCGATGCGCATTTTCACCGACATCAACGAAGCCGAAGCATGGCTCGCCCGCCCGCTTGACCAAATTCCGTAACGCCGTCCATGAAGTCGCAGCGGTTGCAAGTTGGCAACTTTACTTTTGAGTGGGGCAAACAAACCTATGTGATGGGAATTTTGAACGTCACGCCCGACAGCTTTTCGGGGGATGGACTCCTCGCGCGCGGCAACTTGCTGAACGGGGCGGTGAATCAGGCGCGCGAATTTTTATCTCAGGGCGCGCATCTGCTCGACGTGGGCGGAGAATCCACCCGTCCCGGCTCCGCGCCCGTACATGCGGAAGAAGAAATGCGGCGCGTGATTCCCGTCATCGAGGCATTGCATAAAGAATTCCCCGAAGCATTAATTTCGATTGATACCTATAAATCGCAAGTGGCGGAAGAAGCCTTGAAAGCGGGCGCGCATTTCATCAACGACGTGTGGGGACTCCGCGCCGATGCGCGGCTCGCGCATGTCGCGGAGAAATATCACGCGCCGGTGATTCTCATGCACAACCGCAGCAACCCCGCCAATGTGGAAGTGAAGGAAAAACTCGGCGGGGCGTATTTGGGCGCGGAGTATGAAAACTTGCTCGAAGACGTAAAACGCGAACTCGAAGAGAGCATTCAGATTGCGCGGGCGGCAAACATCGCGGAAGAGAAAATCATCCTCGACCCCGGCATTGGTTTTGGAAAAACGCGCGAACACAATTTGCAACTTGTTAATCGCTTAAATGAAATCCGCGAGTTGGGCTACCCCGTTTTGCTGGGAACTTCGCGCAAGTCATTCATTGGCTTTACATTGAATTTGCCGCCCGACCAGCGCATGGAAGGAACTGCCGCAACGGTGGCGGTGGGCATTACGCGCGGCGCGGATATTATCCGCGTGCATGACGTGAAAGAAATGGCGCGGGTGGCAAGGATGACCGACGCGTTGGTGAGATGAAATGAACGGCGATTTTTCAAAAGAACTTTTGCGAACCGGAATTATCGAAGCGAAAGCGGGGAATAAAGAAACCGCGCGGCGATATTTGGACCGCGCCATTTACATGGCAGGCGCGCATGACGTTCTTTCCGAAGCGTGGTTTTGGATGAGCGAAGTGACCGACGACATTGCCGAAAAACGCAAAGCGCTGGAAAACTGTCTGGCGTTGGATTTGCAGCACGCCCGCGCAAGACGCTCGCTTGCCTTGATAGATGGAAAACTTGCGGCGGATGAACTGATTGACCCGGACAAGATTCCGCAGCCCGAAGCGGGAACGCGGCAAGTTTCCGCAGACCGGTTTATGTGTCCCAAATGCGGCGGGCGCATGTCCTTTGCGCCGGATGGAAGTCAAAGACTGGTGTGCGATTACTGCACGTCGGGGAGCGGTTTGCCTAAAACCGGCGCGGCGAATGAAAAAGATTTTATTGTGGCAATGGCAACCAAACGCGGACACGGCAAGCCGCTGCAAGAGCAAGCCTTTCAGTGTAAAGGCTGCGGCGCGGAGTTTATTTTGCCGCCCAAGCAAATTTCCGCTTCGTGCTTGTATTGCAATTCGCCGCATGTGGTGAATTTGGAAAAAACCAAAGACCTGCTCGCGCCCGATGGCATCATCCCCTATCAATTTGACCAGAAACGCGCGATTAAGATTTTGATTGATTGGGTGAAAGGCAACAACATTCAGCCCGAAAAAAAAGTGGAACTGCCGCGCGGCGTGTATCTTCCGCTGTGGACGTTTGACATCGGCGGCGCAGTTGATTACACCTACGAATACCCGGACCCGGACGATACCCCCAACCGCCGCAGCCGCCAGCGGCGCATGTTACGCAGGAATGATTCGTATCCCATTCTTTTGGATGATTTGATGATTCCCGCTTCGCGCAAGTTATCGGGCGTGTTTGTCAAGTTGATTCCATCGTTCGATACAAAATCCATCCTCCCGTATGACCCGCGCTATCTGGTTGGCATGCCCGCCGAAATTTACGATGTGCCAATGGCGGACGCTTCGCTCGATGCGCGAAGTCAGGCGTATAAAAAATTCAAAGCGGAACTGCCCGCGTTGTTAAGCAACGTGAACATCGTTCACACTTCGTCTGCGAACATTGCCATTGAATCGTTTAAGTTGAATTTGCTGCCCGTGTGGATGACCGAACTGCCCTTCAACGGGCGCGGGCATTTGCTCTTAATCAACGGACAAAACGGCGTGGTGGCGGGCGATATTCCCGATGAGGAAGAAGAGAAAAAAGAAGAAGGCGGCTTGTGGGGATTTTTGGCGGATTTGCTGGGCGAATAAAGAACCAACCTCCGAGTTTGCAAAAACCCGGAGGTCTTGCATTAAAATCATTTCATGCAAAAATATCTTCCCATCCTGCGCGCCAGACGCGAAAGACGGCTGGCAAAACAGCGCAAGCAATCCAGCCGCGCGCGCGGATTTGTCTTAAGCGCGGGGATGCTCATTTCAATTTTTTTTGGCGCGGTCATTTTGTTTGCCGCCTTTGCCTACGCAGATTTGACCCGCGACCTGCCCCCGGTGGAAATTTTGCCGCGCTTGTTCAACCCGCCCGATGGCGCGCTGCTTGAACCAACCCGCCTGTACGACAGAACGGGAACGCGCGTTCTCTTTACCTTTGCGCCAAACGATTCGCCGCGCCGTTACATTCCCATCAACCCGCAGAATCCGCAGCACATCCGCGATGACATGCTCAACGCCATCATCGCCGCGCAGGACCCGCAGTTTTGGAATCATGCGGGCTTTTCCACGCAGCATATCAACAACCCGAACATTCATCCCACCCTCGCGCAAAAACTGGCGTATGAGTTTATTCTTTTCAACGAGCCGCCTTCGTTTCGCCGCGCCATCCGCGAGCGGATTCTCGCCGCGCAAATTACGGCGCAATTTGGGCGCGAACAAGTTTTGGAATGGTATCTCAACTTCGCCAACTTTGGGCGTTACGCCTACGGGGTTGAATCCGCGGCGCAGTTATATTTTGGAAAACCCGCCGCGCAGTTAACCCTCGCGGAGTCGGTCATTTTGGCGGCGGCGAATCAATCGCCCGCATTAAACCCGCTCGACGCAAAAGAAGACGCCTTGCGGCGCGGGCGCAGCCTGCTGGATGAAATGAAAGCGCGGGGAATCATCAGCGCCGAGCGCGCCGCGCTTGCGCTGCTGGAAACGCCGCAAATTCAACCCGCGCCCGAATGGCAAAATGACTTTGCGCCTGCGTTTCGCAACCTGGTCATCTCGCAAATCACACCGCACATTCCCCGCGAGCGCGTGGAACGCGGCGGGCTGAAAATCATCACCACGCTGGATGTTGAATTACAAACAAACGCGCAATGTCTTACAGAGACATACGCCGCGCGTTTGGCGCAGCAGGAAGAGCCGGACTGCCCCGCCGCAAGTTTGCTTGCCCCGCTGCCGGATTCCACGCCTCGCGCCGAAACCTCCGCCAGCGCGTTGATTCTGGACCCCAGACTTGGTCACGTCCTCGCGCTGGTTGGCGAAACGAACAAGGCGAAGGAAACGCCGCTGGTGGGCGAACATGCCGGAGGGTCGCTGCTCGATGCGTTCGTTTACCTGACCGCATTCACGCGCGGGTTAAGTCCCGCCACGCTCACATGGGATGTTCCCCTTGAAGACGGCATTCAAAACTTTGACGGCGAATATCACGGACCGGTGCGTATGCGGGTTGCGCTTGTCAATGATTATCAATCGCCCGCGCAAACCTTAAAGTTACAAATGGGGATGGAGAACGTGAAAAAAATCGAGTCGTCGTTTGGAATTGATTCTGAAAACGTCACCATGCTGCAAGCGGCGGGCGCGTTTGGCGTGTTTGCAAATCAGGGCGTGTATTTTGGGCGCGGGATTGAGCGCAAGTTCATGCCGATTGCCGCGCTGCGCGTGGAAGATTTGAACCGCACAGCATGGCTCGATTGGAGCATCGCGCAAAGCAAACCTGTCTTAACGCCCGCGCTGGCGTATGTGATGACCGACGTGCTGAGCGATGAATCCGCGCGCAAGAACGCAAGCGCGTTTGATGTCAATCGTCCGGTTGGCGTAAAGGAGGGGCAAACATGGGAAGGCAAAGACGCATGGGTGGTTGGGTACACGCCCGCGCATGTGGCGGCGGTTTGGACGGGCGCGCATGGCGAAGCGCACGTCGCGCCGCGTGATTCCGCCGTGTTGTGGAACGCCTTAATCCAAGCCGCCTCCGTCAATTCTCCTGTGGAAAGTTGGGCAATGCCGCCGGGCGTTTCCACCATCACCGTATGCGACCCTTCGGGCTTGCTGCCTACAAAAGAATGCCCGCGTTTGGTGAATGAAATTTTCTTAAGCGGCAACGAACCCGCGCAAGCCGATACGCTCTACCGCGAGTTTGACGTCAACCGCGAGACGAATCTGCTGGCGACTGTGTTCACCCCCGCCGAGTTGGTTGAAACGCGCGTGTATCTGATTGTCCCCGACCATGCGCGCAGTTGGGCGGCAAATGCGGGTTTGCCAATTCCGCCCGCGTCTTATGACGCCATTCAACCGCCGCCGCTTAACCCGTTTGCCAACATCACTGCGCCTGCTTTGTTCGCGCAAGTGGAAGAGGACGTGGTGAAAATCATCGGCACGGCATCCGGCGCGGATTTTCAATCGTACCGCGTGCAAGTTGGTCAGGGACTGAATCCGAAAAAGTGGATTCAAATTGGCGCGGAGTCCACCTCCCCTGTGGAAGGCGGCGTGCTGGCGGAATGGGATACCAAAGGGCTGAGCGGCTTATACGCCGTGCGGCTGCTCGTCATCCGCGCCGACCAGCGCGTGGATACGGCGGTAATTCAAGTGACGGTGAAGTAAAAAAATAATCCTGCCGATAAAGGCGGGATTATTTTTTTGCCGCGCTTGCTTCGGGGGGAAGTAACGAGCAAACAAAATCATAAAATTTTACGGTTTCCTGAAACACTTTATTGAATTCATCCGCGCTTGGCTCCAATACTTCACCCGGGTAGCGGTTGCATAAGGAGAAACGCGCTCGGCAATATCCATCCATTTTTTGAACTTCTCATCTACATCCGCTGCTTGGGAAACGAGCAAGCGTAAATCATGCGTCTTCGTAAAAGATTGGTCGTGATACACTAACCAGCCTTTTACCGCTTTTTCAACGGATTGCTGGCAATGGTAAATTGCCGTATCCAAATAAGGCTCCTTCCCCTGCGCAAGCCGTTTTGCAGAGAGCAAATCCCGGCGGGCTTTCAATGTCCATTTATGAACGAGGGTAAGTTTTGCGTCCATAAAGGAGTTTTCCTTCCCGGATAATTTGCGATTCAAGAGACGCTTTTACACAGGCGTATTGAGCAAACTCTTTGCGCGTTTTTACCAGCACATCCACTGCGGCTTTTATGCCGCGCAATTTGCGTTGAGCGCGGGCTGCGCGGCGGACTGGCTGCTGGCGGCTTGTTTTAACAATGACAAGAAAATCCAGGTCACTGTCGGCGGTTGGGGTTCCCCATGCGCGCGAGCCAAATAAATAAATCGCCTCAGGATGAAATTCATCCGCAAGGCGCTGCACAATTTCTTTGCGCAACCGCATCAAAGTTTTTTGCGCCGTATTCATAACAAAATTATAGCATGACCCATAAAGTCCATTATATAATTCCCCCGCTATGAAAATCTTAACCGTTCTTACTTATTACCGCCCGCACACCAGCGGGTTGACCATCTACGCCGAGCGGCTGGCGCGCGCTTTTGCGAAACGCGGTCATCAAGTGACCGTCATGACCACGCAGTACGACCCTTCGCTTCCGCGTGAAGAGATGATGGACGGCGTGAAAGTGATTCGCGTGCCTGTTGCGGCGCGGGTGAGCAAGGGCGTGCTTGCGCCGACTTTTGGCTTGGTTGCCACAAAGCTCGTCTGGCAGCATGACGTGGTGCAACTTCACCTGCCGCAGTTCGACGCGCCCGGCGTTGCCTTGCGCGCGCGCCTGTTTGGCAAACCCGCCGTGCTTACCTATCACTGCGATTTGTTCCTTCCCCGCACATGGTTTAACCGCTTTGTCAATTTTGTGGTGGACTTTCAAAATACAATGGCGGGAATGCTGGCGAATCATATCGTCACATATACGCAAGACTATGCCGATAACTCGCCCTACCTTTCGCGTTACAAACATAAACTCACGCCCATTTTGCCGCCTGTGGAATTGCCGCCTGCCTCAAAAGAAGCCATAGCTGCGTTTGCAAAGAATCACCTTGTCCATGAGCGCAAACCTGTCATTGGCATGGCGGCGCGGCTTGCCGCCGAAAAAGGCGTGGAAGTGCTGCTCGACGCGCTGCCGCTTATTTTGCAAAAATACCCCAACGCGCAAGTGTTATTTGCCGGGACGTATGAAAACGTGATGGGCGAACAGGCGTATTACAACCGTCTCATGCCGCGCATCCGCGAATATGAAATGCGGGGACATTGGAAATTTCTCGGCAACCTCGACCCCGCGCAAATGTCCGCGTTTTATCCCAACCTCGACGTGCTGACCGTCCCCTCGCTTAATTCCACCGAAGCGTTTGGTCTGGTTCAAATTGAAGCGATGATGAACGGCGTGGCGTGCGTTCCTTCCGCGCTGCCGGGCGTGCGCCAGCCAGTGCAAATGCATCGCGCGGGCGTCGTTTCCAAAATTGGCGACGCGCGGCATTTAGCCGAATCGATTCTCGAAGTTTTGGACCACCCGCAAAAATACCGCGCGGACGTGAGCGAAATCCACTCCGCCTACAACCCGGATACCATCGCGCAGGAATATGAAAAATTATTCGCAAGGTTGAAAAAATAATCACCCCCAAATGTGCTTGTTCAACGCCATAATTTCACGCTGCTGGCTTTCAGATAAATTAATGAACGGCGAGTTTGCGTCTGTGGTGTCGCGGTTTTCCACAATCAACACCCGCGCATCCTCGCTGAATGTGTGCGAATGCCATACGCCGCGCTTGACGTTGTATAGTTTATACGGCTGCATATCCACCGCGTGAATTTTTGTCACGCTCTCATTCCCTTCGCCGATGAACAACATGCACCGCCCGGTCATCAACACAAAGACTTCGTCCGTTTCGGTATGCTTTTGCATCCGCGTAATGTTTTGCGGCGTTAAGTCGGGCGTGTAATTCATCAATGCCACGCGCCATGTCTGAAAGTCCACCAGCGGCTTGTAATCAAACCCGTTATGTTCGCGGATTTCAATCAATGCTTCTGAAAGCGTTTCCATTTTATTTTATGCTCCTGTATGGCAAAACGGACAACCTGTTTCGGTTGTCCGTTTGATTTTATGGCGGGGAGTTACCCGTGCCTTGCCATGAATTTTTCCATGCGCCGCAAGGCTTCTTCGATTTGCTCGTAGGATGTGGCATAGCAGGCGCGGACGAATCCTTCTCCGCCGGGTCCAAACGCGCTGCCCGGCACCACCGCGACTCTTTCCTCCCGCAGAAGTTTTTCCGCGAAGGTGTCTTCATCCATGCCCGAAGCGCGGATGTTTGGGAAGGCGTAAAACGCGCCGCGCGGCTCAAACGTGGAAAGCCCCAGTTTGTTCAAGCCAGCCACCAGCAGTTTGCGGCGGCGGTTATATTCCGCGACCATTTCCTGCACATACGGCTCGCCTGTTTTGAGCGCTTCAATGGCGGCATCCTGCGCGGTGGTGGGCGCGGACATGATGGTGTATTGATGTACCCGCACCATGCCTTGAATGATGTCCGCAGGTCCGCACGCATAGCCGATGCGCCAGCCGGTCATGGCGTAATCTTTGGAAAAACCGCCCAGCAAAATTGTGCGGTGTTTCAGGTTTTCATCCAGCGCGGGGAAGCAGACATGCTCAAAGTCGTACACCAGACGGTCGTAAATTTCATCCGAGACAACAATCAAATCATGCTCTTCGGCGATTTTTGCGATTTCCAACATCACCTCGCGCGGGGCGACTGCGCCAGTGGGGTTGGATGGATACCCGATAAAAATAACTTTTGTGCGCGGCGTAATCGCTTTGCGGATGTCCTGCGGGTCAACGGTGAAGTTGTTTTCAATCCGCGCGGGAATTTCAACAGGCACGCCGCCCGCCAAAATCACTTCCGCTTGATAGGAAACAAAACAAGGCGTGGGGATGATGACTTCATCGCCCTGTTCGAGGATGGCGGTGAAGGTTAAATACAAGGCTTCAGAGACTCCCACTGTGGCGACAATTTCAGCGGCGGGGTCGTATTGCACGCCGTAGAGTTTTTTAAGGTTGGCGGCAATGGCTTGGCGCAGTTCAATTTTGCCGTGATTGGATGTGTAATGCGTTTCGCCGTTTTGCAGCGAGCGAATGCCCGCATCGAGAATCGGCTTGGGCGTGGTAAAGTCCGGCTCGCCAATGCCCAGCGAAATGACATCCTTCATGGTCGCCGCAATGTCAAAAAATTTGCGAATGCCGCTGGGCTTTAAGCCCGCCACGCGTTTTGCCAGTCTTTGAACGTTTGTTACTTCTTGCATTGATGCTCCTTTATGTGAAAATAAATAGGACAAGGCTCGCCTTGTCCTTTAATCCATTTATGGGTTTATTACGCTGCTGTTGTCGCCGAGATTTAGAATCAACGCTTCTTTTTTGGCGGTCATGCCTTCCACATGGCAGTTTCGCCCGATTAAGGAATGTTTGACGGACGCGCGGATGATTTGTGTTCCTTCTTCGACAATGCTGTCTTTCACTTCCGCGCCGCGAATGACGCAGTTCGCGCCGATGGAGGCGTACGGTCCAATTACCGATTCGCTCACTTCCGCGCTGGGATGCACAAACGAAGGCTCAATGATTTTCACTTCTTTG
>DAOTZP010000330.1:0-4306 GCA_034434265.1 Anaerolineales bacterium
TGTCATTAACGGAAGAAAATGGCTCGGCGTGGTTTCCCAAATGGGCAGGTTTTAAGGAAACGCGCGCGGGAAGGGCGGTGGACGGCGCGACCATCAACGTCAACGACACAAAGGAAGGCGAGGATTTCATTGAATTTGATGAAGATGTGTTTTTGCGGGCAATTTGGTACATTGGTAAAAGCGGGCGCACCAGGCTGTTGTTCCACTTTGGCGATTCGCCGGGCGTGGAAGTTGTTCTCCCGTAAGTTTGCAAAATCCCCTTTGCCTGCAAAGGGGATTTTTTATTTCCTTGACAGGTTTCCCCTTTTGTGCAAAAATAAAAACGAACGTTCGTTCATTTTTGTTTTTACAGGGAATCCCATGCCTGCCAAAAAAACGCTCAGCAAGGGTGAAGTCACCCGCCTTGCGATTGAAAAAGCCACAGTGGAATTGTTTTTGAAGAACGGCTACCACGCCACCTCCATGCGCCAGATTGCCGAACATGCCGGGCTGGCATTGGGCGGCATTTACAATCATTTTTCCAGCAAGGAGGAGATTTTTGAAGCCATCATTGTGGATTTGCACCCTTACAAAAAAATCCTGCCCGTTATTTTGCAAGTCGAAGGGGAAACCACCGAGCAGGTCATCCGTAACGCTGCGCGGATTATTTTCAACGAGCTGGATTCCAACCCCATGTACATCAAATTGATGTTTATCGAAATGGTTGAATTTAACGGCAGGCATGGCGCTTTGATGCTTAAACAAATTGCGCCCAAAGCGCTGCCCTTTTTTGAGAAATTGCTCAAATTTCGCAAAGACCTGCGCATTACCAACCCCGCTGTTTTTATGCGCATGTTTTTCGGCATGGTCATTTCCTATTACATTACGGAACTGATGACCGCAAATTCAATCCTCAATGCGATGATACCCAAAACGTTTAGAGACGATTATGTGGATGCGTTCCTGCGCGGCGTCTTAAAAGAACCCCTCCGCCAGCCTGTGAAATAAAAAAAGGAAATTTTTTCATGTTCAATTCCCGCATTGTTTCGATTGTCCGCAAAGAGTTTGTGCAAATCTTCCGCGACCCGCGCACGCTTGCCATGATTATCGTCATGCCGATTATGCAATTATTTTTGCTGGGATACGCGGCAACCACCGATGTAAAAAACATTTCCATGACCGTGTGGGACCAGAACAAGACCACGCAATCGCGCGCCCTGCTGGACGGCTTTCGCGCCGCCGATTACTTCACCCTTGATTATTTTGTCAACTCCGCCGACGAATATCAAGCCTTGATTGAATCCGGAGATACGCGCGTTGTTCTCGTCATCCCGCCTGATTATGACCGCCGCCTTCTTGAAGGCAGCGCGCAAGTATTGATGATTTTGGATGGCTCGGATGCAACCGTCGGCGCAACCGCGCTTTCCACTTCCCGTCTGGTGGGGCAGGCGTATTCAACAAAGATATTGAATGAACAGGCGAGTCTCAGCGGGCGCGGCTCACCCTCGGCGCCGGTGGAAGTTCGCACGCAGGTTTGGTACAACCCCGACTTGAACAGCGCGTACTTTAACATTCCGGGCGTCATCGGCATGATTCTTTCGTTTATCACCTCCATTCTTACCGCCACCACCATCGTCCGTGAACGCGAGCGCGGCACCATCGAGCAGCTCATTGTCACGCCCATCCGTTCATGGGAATTAATTGTCGGCAAACTGCTGCCCTATGTGATTTTGGGCTTTATTGAAGCCGTTGAAGTTTTGCTCATCGGTCACTGGTGGTTTGGCGTCCCCGTGCGCGGCAGCGGCGGATTGATTGTGCTTACCGCCGGTTTGTTCCTCATGTCCAGTTTGGGAATTGGTTTGTTTGCCTCCACTTTGGCAAACACCCAGCAGGAAGCCATGATGACCGTGATGATGTTTAACCTGCCCATGATTTTTCTTTCCGGCTTTTTCTTTCCCATTGCCGCCATGCCAAAGTTTTTGCAGATTGTTTCGTATGCCATTCCATTGCGGTATTACTTAATCATCATTCGTTCCCTCTTAATCAAAGGCGTGGGCATTGCCGCCATTCAAACCGAAATCATCGCGCTTGTCATCTTTGGCGTGGTGATTATGACCGCCGCCGCGCTTCGTTTTAGAAAACGTCTCGACTAACCAACCTTCACACCCTTAATTGGAGTCCTTATGCACCAAAAATTTCCCCCGCTTCCACTTCGTGTTCTCATCATCGTTCTTCTTATTGGCGCGCTTGGCTATGCAGGCTTTCAAACGCTCAACGACTCATCCAACGGAAAAATCACCGCGTCGGGTTCCATCGAAGCGGTGATTGTGAACATCTCGCCCGAACTGGCTGGCAAGGTGTTTGCCGTTGCTGTGCAGGAAGGTCAAACCGTAAAAAAAGACAGCGCGGTTTTTACTTTGGATGGCAGTTTGCTCTACGCCCAGCGGAGCGTTGCCGCAGCCCAAGTTGAATCCGCGCAAGCCGCGCTCGCTTCCGCGCAGACGAAGTACGACCAGACCTTGCAAGCCGCGCTCTCGGCTCAGGAAGCCATCCGCGCCAAAGACTTGCGCTTTTCCGCGCCCGATGAATTTGACCAGCCCGCGTGGTATTTCAGTCAGGAGGAAAGCATTGCCTCCGCGCAAGCCGAAGTGGAAGCGGCGCAATCCGCGTTGAATGATGCGCTGATGAATTTGCAAACCGTCATTGGAAACTTGAACAATGCCGAATATCTCGCCGCCGAGAAAAAACTCGCCAACGCCCGCGCTGCGTTTTTGATTGCAGAGAAAGTTAAAACGCAGGCGGATAACGCAGGGGAGGGCGGCGGGCTGCGAGATGCCGCCTACGATTATTACAACCAAATCGCGGACGAACTTGAAGCCGCGCAAAATGAATTTAACGCGCTCACCAACACGCAAGCGGAAGAGGATATTCAATACGCGCGCGGCGCGGTGATTGTGGCGCAGCAGCGCTATGACGCGGCTTACGCCCGCCTGCTTTCCCTGCAAACCGGCGCATACTCCCCCGCTGTGATTGCCGCCAAAGACGCATTGACTCAAGCGCAGGCAGCCCTCAAGGCGGCGCAGGCAAATTTGGACCTGCTCGACGCGCAGCTTGCAAAACTTGAAATCCGCGCCCCGATGGATGGAGTCATCCTCACCCGCGTTATTGAGCCCGGCGAATTTGTTCAGCCCGGCGCGGCGGCTGTCACAATGGCGGATTTAAGCAGCCTGACCATTACGGTCTATGTCCCTGAAAATCTTTACGGTCAAATTTCGCTTGGGCAGAGCGCCGAAGTGCGCGTGGACTCCTTCCCCGGATTAACCTTCACCGCAACTGTCGTGCAAATCTCCGACCAAGCCGAGTTCACCCCGCGCAACGTGCAAACAGTGGAAGGGCGTAGCAGCACGTTTTACGCCGTCAAGTTAAAAGTGGATGACCCGCAGGGAAAGTTAAAAATTGGAATGCCCGCCGATGTGGTGTTTAAGTAAGAGAATAGATGAATAGAGAATAGAGAATAGAGAATAGAGAGAAGCATGACCGATTATCTCGTGCAAGCAAGCGGATTGAACAAATCATTCGGCGATGTTCATGCGGTGAACGGGATTGACCTGCGCATCCGCGCGGGCGAAATCTACGGGCTGGTCGGCTCGGACGGGGCGGGCAAAACCACCACCATGAGGCTGCTCGTCGGCGCGCTTAAAGCGGATGCGGGAACAATCAACGTATGCGGATATGACATCCCCAAACAGGTTGAATCTGCGCGGGCGCAAATTGGCTATCTCTCGCAGCGTTTTTCGTTGTATGAAGATTTAACCGTGCTGGAAAACATCCGCTTCTTTGCCGAAGTGCGCGGACTTTCGCGCGCCGAATGGCTGCCGCGCTCGATGGAAATTCTTGAATTTGTCGGCTTGGAAAAATTTCAAGACCGCCGCGCCGGTCAACTCTCCGGCGGCATGAAGCAAAAATTAGGGCTTGCCTCTGCCTTGGTCACACGCCCGCGCCTGCTGCTGCTCGATGAACCCACCACCGGCGTGGACCCGGTCACACGGCAGGACTTTTGGCAGCTCGTCATCAAACTCGTCTCACATCCAGTGGAACAATCGCCAATTGCCAATCACCAATTACCAAGCGTCTCCGTCATCATCTCCACCCCGTACATGGATGAAGCCTCGCGCTGTCACCGTGTAGGATTTATGAAAGCGGGAAAAATCATCGCCGAAGATGCGCCTTCCAATTTGCGCGCGCGGCTGAACGGGCGCGTGTTGGAACTGCGCGGACAGCCGCTTAACGCGCTGCGGCACATTGCGCATCAGGATGAGGTTGTGCA
>DAOTZP010000331.1:0-1922 GCA_034434265.1 Anaerolineales bacterium
TCCCTCTCCCAATGGGAGAGGGGTTGAGGTCAGGGCTTTTTGTTTTACCCATTTTTCCGGGTCGTCGTTCACATACCAATTCAAATGCCAATCGAGCAAAAATTGATACGCGCCAAGCAGAAACGTCCCCGAACCGCAAGCAGGGTCAACGATTTTGAGCGCGGATACTTCCTTCGGGCTTTTGCCTTCGGTCAATTTTCCAACCGTGTTTTTGACGATGTACTCCACAATACAAGTGGGGGTGTAATACACGCCGCCCGCCTTGCGGACTTCGGGCTTTTCCTCCACTTTGGCTTGATGTCCTGCGGTCAGACGAATCACCTTGCCCAAAAAGCGCTCATACACCTGCCCTAAAATGTCAGAAGGGATGTAAAGAAACGCATACGGGCTTTGCGGATAATACAAATTCGAGATGATGTCTTTCAAAACCTTGTCGTCAATCTTCAAGGTCAAGGTCAAATCATCGGGGCGGCTGACGATTTCTTTTTCCTGTTTGAAGTGGAACAAACCTGAATTGTATTTGGTATCCGCGCGTTGAAATAACGCGGCGAGTTCCTGATACACATTCTCACGCCCGGCAATATCCTGTAATTGATTCTCCGGCTCAATGCCGCGCTCCTCGCAAATTCGCAAAAAGACAATGCGGTCAATGGTCATTTGCACGGCATAATTCAAGCCCGCAAGGTCAATGCTGGGATTTCGCAGCGCGATATTTTTTGCCAGCAATTCGCGCCAGCGCTCAATTTCCTGTAAAAAGGCGTCGTCAACGTCCGCCGTGCCTTTCCTGCCTTTTATCCCTTCGGCGTATTTTGCCAGCGAGCTTTTGCGGACGGCTTCGGGCGAAAAAATTTCCGCAATTTCATTCCATCGGTCAACGTATTCCGTGTAGTGGATAAGCAAAATACGCCCCGTTGATGCTTTGTCTTTGATGTTGGGCTTCGCGCGGCAATCATAAACGGCGAAATGCTCAAAGTCGGTCAAAATGTTGATGGGGAGTTTTGCGCTCCACCCATAACGGCGGATTTGAAACGCGGCGTCTTGGCTGGTTTCAATTTTTACCGATGGCTTTTTTGCTTCCACCAAAAAATCGAATTTATCTCCGCGCCGGGCGCGAAACGCATAATCCGCTTTTTTTCCCTGCCCTTCCACTTCGACTGAAAATTCATGCGTCACTTCCTTTCCAGCTTCATCGTCCCCTTTTTCGTTGGCAACATCCCAGCCAAGCGCGGTGAAAAACGGGTCCAAAAACTGGCGGCGTAATTCGGTTTCGTTCTTGCTGGAACGATACGAATCCAAGTTCTGCTTGAAAGTCTCAATTAATTTATGAATAGCGGCGGGCGCGGTTTGTGATGTCATTCCCGTATTTTACTTCATGTGCGCTTTCAAATACCTGCCTGTGTAACTTTCCTTCACCTTCATCACTTCTTCCGGCGTGCCTTGCGCCAGCAGTTCGCCGCCGCGGTCGCCGCCTTCGGGACCCAAATCAATAATCCAATCTGCGACTTTGATGATGTCGAGGTTGTGTTCAATGATGAGGATGGAGTTGCCCGCATCCACCAGCCGCTGCAATACTTCAATAAGTTTGTGAACATCGGCGGCGTGCAGCCCGACGGAAGGCTCATCCAAAACGTAAAGCGTGCGGCCCGTGGCGCGGCGCGAAAGTTCTTTGGATAGTTTAACGCGCTGCGCTTCGCCGCCGGAGAGCGTGGTCGCCGCCTGCCCAATGCGGATGTAGCCCAAGCCGACTTCCTGCAGCAGTTTAAGTTTATTAACCATTTGCGGAAAACCTTTGAACTCGCTGAGCGCGTGGTCAACGGTCATATCCAGCACATCGGCGATGGAGTATTTATCGCGGAACAACACCTGCAAGGTTTCGCGGTTAAAGCGTTTGCCGTGACATACATCGCATGGAACGTACACAT
>DAOTZP010000332.1:0-6152 GCA_034434265.1 Anaerolineales bacterium
GTGCCGTCTGTGCCATAAGAGGCAAAGTACAGGTCTGAGCCAAATACAGCCAAAGAGGAAGGGAATGAATCCTCCGCCGGGGCAATATCCACAGCGAGCGACGGGTCGTTGATGCCGTCGTATTCCCATAATTCATACCCTGCGCCGCCGTCGTCATTTGCTTGAAAATACAATTTGCTGTTAAAAACGGTTAAGTACGCGGGGTACGAGCTGCCTGCTCCGCTGTTAATGTCTTTCACCAGCGAGGGCGGATTTGTGCCGTCGTATTCCCATAGCTCGTCACCGTTGGCAGAATCAAACGCCTTAAAATATAACTTGCTATTGAACACAGCCATTTCAGACGGGTAGGAACTGGGCGCTCCCGAGTTAATATCCGCCGCAAGGCTGGCGTTGGTGCCGTCAAATTCCCATAGTTCAACCCCCGTTCCGGTATCATTATTGGCGGAAAAATATAATTTGCTTCCTAAAACTGCAAAGTATTTTGGCGATGAGTCGCCTGAACCCGGATTAATATCCGCCACCATGCTGGCGCTTAGCGTGGTTTCGTCAAATTTCCATAGTTCCATGCCCGCGCCGTTGTTGCCATCTGCGCCGAAGTATAAATCTCCGTCAAAGACCGCCATGCCTACGGTATTCGTCCCGGAACCTTCCGGACCCGGGTAAATATCGGCAACAAGGGCTGGCGGGTTAACGCCATCGCATTTCCATAATTCGGTCCCTGTTTCCGATGTGCTGGCGAAAAAATATAATTCGCCGTTCAATTCAGTGAAATAGCTTGCGTCACTGCTGTCATCTCCGAGCTCAATGGGGTTAATATCATCCGCCAATAAAATTGGCGCAACCGCCGCGCCGGGTTTTGCAGCCGGAAGCAGCGAAATTGCCATGATAAATAAAACAAAGACCCGCAATGCGTATTTGCGAAAATTGGTTGGCATGGTTCTCTCCTCTTATAAAAATATTGGCGACATCCGCAAAAGGGCGGTTGTCATTTGGCTTTTTCCCTCGCTGAAAGCAGGGGGACTAAGTTGAAATACGGTGAACGCGGTTGGGGAAAAAAAAAATTAATATCAAAAAAACTTCACACTCTCCTTTGAATAACAAAGCCCCCCGCTCAATCCAAAGGGTGTGAATATTTTTTCAGGCGAGACGCGGCGAAAACCGCCGCATTTTCCGAAAATTTAGACTACACTCAATTCAAATCTGCGCGAAGGTTGAAAATATTGTTTAAAGTATAAGTTGTTGTTTTGCATAATAAAAGGTCTCTCATTATTGCAGTTTTTGAGTTTGTGAAAATAAAGACAGGCATTGCTTTTCACCCGCGCAGATAATGCGGGCATTGCAAAGGTGTAATTGCGTTCATCTTTTATCATTATCGAAATCGAATCAAAGTTTTGTTCGCAAAACAACCCCGTTTTGCGAAGGGTCGTATAGCAGCAATCCATCTTCCGTTTTGTTGGATGCGATTCCCGCCGCGTCAATTCGGGCAATGACTTCATCCAACGCGGCTTGAGTCGGCAGGTCAACGGTGAAGTGGCGCAGCCCAACCGCGTCTTCGGGCGGAGGGGGCGCGCCTCTTCCAACCCATGTGTTCAGACCAATGTGGTGGTGATACCCGCCCGCCGAAACAAATGCCATGCCGATTCCCTTTGAAACGCCCATCACATCAAACCCAAGAACGCCGTGATAAAAATTGACCGCTTCGTCAATATCGCGCACATGCAGGTGAATATGCCCCAGCCGCGTTTCAGGAGGAAGTGGAGCATCGAGGCGGTCATCCGGTTTGAGGTGGGAGAAAAGCGCGTTCAGGTCCAACGGTTCGCGCCCGTTGCTTGGTCGTCCATCCGCCCAGCGCGCTTCGTAATTGTCGTCTTTGATTTCCCACGCGCCATCCTCCGGCGATTCGCAATACAACTCAATACCGTTGCCTTCGGGGTCGTCGAGGTAGGTGGTTTTGGTCATCACATGGTCGGTGGGATGGTTGGGGTATTTGATGGCGAACAAACGCGCAATGGCAATTGCCAGCTCGCGTCGGTTGGGGAAGACGATGGCAAAGTGATACAAGCCGGTCACGCCGCGATATTTTTTAAGGTTGGGCATTTCGGTCATCACCAGCAGGTCCGCCCCGCCTGCGCCAAGCGCGGCTTTGCCGCCTTTGCGCCAGTGGAGTTTGAACCCGAGCGCTTGCGTATAAAACAAAAGCTGATTTTCGAGATTCGCCACAGTCAATGAAACATGACCGAGCAGCGTTTTGGGGTGAATGGAAAACATACTTTGTGCGGGAGCAGTTTGCATGGTTTGTTCCTTTTTAAATGATTAATCGGCGCTGATTGGAATTGCGCTTCTTGTGTTTTTGAGCAATTGCTCTGTTTTCATCTCCTCATTCTACTGTCGAACGGCAGGATTTTGAATTATAAAAACAGTTCCCAACGTCCATACATGACGAAAACGGAAAGCGCCAGTAAAAGGATATTGATTGGAATGACGCCATATTCTTTTTTGGGCAAATGCACTGTGAAAATGGCAAGCGCTTGAATTAGCGAAAGACCGATGGCGGCAAGCGGAGTCAGCCAAACCAAAATGCCCGTAAGAAGCGGTAATATCATGCCAGCCGCGCCAAGCAATTCAGATATTCCAATAAAACGAATATATCCATCGCCCTGCCCGTGCGCCCAAGTCATTTGCGGGTTTTGGCGCACCTTCTCCGGCGTAAATGCTTTCATGCTGCCTGCCATTCCGTACATGCCAGCCAATAAAATTTGCGCAACCCATAAAGCAATGTTCATTTCTTGACTCTCCTTAAATCTTTTGATAATATACATCTGTTTTTTAAGCAACAGATGTTGTTAATTTATCAATTCTCTCAACAAAAGTCAACCGACAAAGGTTTTGATTTGTCGGATAAACAACAAAGGAATAAAAATGTTGCCAAACCCGCATGAAAAACTGGACCCGCGCGTTAAGCGCACCCGCAGCCTGATTTTGACCGCCTTTGAGTCTTTGCTTGCCGAAAAAGGATTTGAAGCCATCTCCGTGCAGGATGTGACCGACAAGGCGCAAATTAACCGCGCCACGTTTTACGCGCACTTTCAGGATAAATACGCCCTGCTCGATTTTTTCATTCAACAAATGTTTATGAGCGAAATTGAAAAGCGCACGTTGAATGTGTGCAGTTACTCGCCGGATAATTTGCGAAATTTAATTCTCGCCGTTTGCGAGTTTTTGGGCAAACTTCACACCGGCTGCGCGCAGCCGCATCAACAGTTTGAATCTTTGGTGGAAGGCACAATCAAAAAGCAGATTTTTGACCTGCTTTCCTACTGGCTGCGTAAATCCAAAGCTCCCGCCGAACTTCCCGCTACGGTTGCAACGTGGGCAATTTACGGGCTGGCTTCGCATTACAGTCACATGAAAAAACGCCCCGCCCTCGAAAAGTTCGTGGACGAAGCGTTTCCGCTGGTTTCCATTAATTTGGAACAATTTGCGTAATTATGCGGGGTTCACCCCGTATGCCATTGCCAGATAATACGCCATGTAATCGCCAAACAATATCAGCGTGCAAATAGTTGCCAGCGCGGATTCGCCTCTTGCGTCCACAACATCCGTATTCATTCCTTCCAGCATAAAATGCTGGCGGAGCATATCCGAGCTCATTTTGTTGCGCGGAGAATCCGCTGGCGCGCGCAGGAAGATGCTCATCGTTTGCGCGTTTAACACTTGCGCCGGATTCAAAATTCCGTATGCGGTGTTGTACTTCGCCTCCGGGATGGATTCAAAATTCGCGGCGGCTTTCGCAAGGCGGTTGATCCTCGTCTTCCACAGTTGGGCAACCGGGCTGAGGCTTCCCGCGCCGAAGAACGTCACCCACCGCCCCACCAGTTGACCGGCGTATCGTTTGGCGGGGTTGTTTGCGGCTGGCACATCCGCCCGCAAATGCTCGCGCGATGTTTTCATCGCGTCTATGGCTTCGTTCACCTGCGCGGAGAGGTTGGGGGTTGGTCCCAACTTGGAGAACAAGGCGAGCAGCAATCCCAGTGAAAAGATAAATTCCGATTTTGCGGGGAACTTCCACGCGGGGAAGGTTTTATCCGCTGTGCTGATGGCGAACAGGCTGCACCCGTTTTTTTGCGCGGCGGCGAGCGCATCCAGCGTTTCTTCGCTTTCGCCCATGCCAATGACAAGCGTGGATTTATCTTTTGCAAATGCGGGCAAGCCATAATCGCGGTGGACGGTAAGCGGCAGGGAAAAGGTGGAGGAAACAGCGGCATACGCAAGGTCGGCTGCCAGCGCGGAGTCGCCTGCGGCGGCGATGACCATGTTTGCCATGCCGGAAAATTCGGGGGTGGGCAAAGCCGCGCCCAAATCCCACGCGGATTGAAAATCTTCGGGCGTGGAATCAATTTGCGCGAGCAGATTCTGTGAATCAAGTTGTTTGAAGAGTTCGAGATTATCGAGGTTCATGGTTAAAAAAAAGACACCTGACAGGTTTTTCAACCCGTCAGGTCTTGTGATTAACTTGCGTCTTTGATGAATTTGGCAAGGTCTTTCTTTAAGACCTTAAGCGAAGGCAGGTGAATATACATCATGTGACCGGCTTCGTAATATCCCATGCGGATGTTGCCTTTGAGCGAGGCGTCCAGCCCAAGATGGTCAAAGGTGTATTCGGTGGCGGAATACGGCGTGCCGAGGTCAAAATAGCCGTTGGCGACAAACACTTTGAGATATTTGTTCAAGTGCATGGCGGCGCGCAGCGTTTCGGCGACATTGACGTATTGATTTTGGAAAAACTCATACGACCAGTTGTACCAAACCTTGTCGCTCAAAATTTCGTAGGGCGTATCGGTTTCAAACTTTAATTCGCGGCGCAGGTAATCGTTGAGCGTGGCGGTGTAAGGTCCGTTCACATGGCTGAAAAGCGGGTCGTATTCCGGCGATTCGGTTACGCCGATGCGGTCAATGCCGGTGAAGCGGCTGTCCAACCGCCCAACGGTTTTGCCGCGCTCGCGCAGCAATTCCTTGAAGTAATGGCGGTCAAGGATTCGCAAATTGGAGCGCTCAATAAATTGTTCGGAAATGCCGGTGTAACGCGAAAGTTTTTGCACCACGCTGGCGCGTTCTTCGGGCGTGAGCGAATCGCCTTTAAGCAGGGCGGTGGCGTATTCGCCCCATGCAAATTCGCGGGCTTCTTTGAGCAGCTGTTGGAGCGAAATATCGAAGTTTAATTTTTTGTGATACCACGCGGTCGCCGCGTAGGCGGGGACGAATAAAATATACGGCAGGTCGTTGTTGAGGTTGAAGTCAATGGTGGTGAAATCGAGCACGGCGGAAATCAAAATCAACCCGCTCAGGAACATGCCGTGGCGTTCCTGCAAATATCCCGAAAGACCGGCGGCGCGCGTTGTGCCATAGGATTCGCCCGCAATGAATTTTGGGGAAAGCCAGCGTTCATAGCGCGTGGTATATAAGCGGATGAAATCGCCAACGGACGTAATATCTTTTGTAAAGCGGTGCCAGTCGCGCGCCTTTTCGCCTTCCACCGGGCGGCTGAGACCGGTGCTCATCGGGTCAATGAAAACGAGGTCGCTTTCATCGAGCAGTGAATAGGCGTTATCGGTCAATTTGAATGGCGGGGGCGGCATTTCGCCTTCGTCGGTTAATACCACGCGGCGCGGTCCCAGCACGCCCATGTGCAGCCAAACGGAAGACGAGCCGGGTCCGCCGTTGAAGCAGAACGTCACCGGGCGTTTGGATTTATCTTTCACGCCGTCCATTGTGTATGCCACAAAGAAAATCTGCGCGCGCGGTTTTTCCACTTCGGCGTCTTTGTCTTTATCCCACGTTTCTTCCTTCAAAACCATTGTTCCGGCGGTGGCGGTGTATTTGATTGTTTTGCTGTTGATTTTGACGGAATGTTTGCTCTCGACAATATTATCCTTTGGGGTTGACTTGTCTTCTTTTTTCTCTTCTTTCTTTTCTTCTTTTGCGTCTGCGGGCTTGCCATTCTTTTTTTGTGCCATGCCAAATCTCCTTGAAAGATGTAAAAATTTGATTGCCAAAACTGAGGTTCGGACAAAATATCGGACAGGAGGGTGAAGAAAAGCAGCCTCACAGCGGATAAACTTGGCGCACCACCACCATCCTTATCAACCGCGAGG
>DAOTZP010000333.1:0-4101 GCA_034434265.1 Anaerolineales bacterium
ATGCGAACGGACTTGTGCCTGCGATTGTGCAGGATGTGTTCACCAAAGATGTCTTGATGACGGCGTGGATGAATGCCGAGTCTTTGCAGTTGACTCTCGAAAAAGGCGAAGCGGTATTCTGGTCACGTAGTCGGCAAGAGATTTGGCACAAGGGCGCGACATCGGGCAATGTGCAGAAGGTGGTCGAAATCCGCGTGGATTGTGATGCGGATACGCTGCTGGTGCTGGTCGAGCCTGCAGGTCCAGCGTGCCATACCGGGGAGCGGAGTTGCTTTTATCGGCAAGCAAATTTTGAATCAAAGTTGCGTGAATAAAAAGCAAGCGGCTTTACAGTTTTTATTTCAGAGAAGTATAATCAAAAAACTCCAAATGAAAGCAGAGGCTGTCATGTCAGAGGTAGAAAGTTCACAAGCACAAGAATCCTTGAAAGAAATCTTAAATGCGCTAAAAAGCGCCGAAGACGAAACGCGCCGCAGCGGAATATCCCGTCTGCAATCGTTGAACTATGGCAGCGAATCCACGCGAAAAGAATTGGAGCGCATTGCGCTGCATGACGCAAATGAATCAATACGGGAAGAAGCAAAGCGCGCGCTGGACCTTCCATCGCAAAAATACATCAGCAGCAGATTAACCAGCCTGCCCAAAACGTACCGTCACCTGATAGTGAACGAAATTGACACGTGGGAAAAAGACGGCTTGTTGAAAAAAGAAAGCGCGGAAGTCATTCGCAAACGGTACGATTTTGATTTTGCGCCGCAACCCCAACCTAAGGAAACTCCGCAACCCGAAACGCCGCAGCCAACGCTGACGCAAACTTTGTTGAGCGAGACGAGCGTCAAAATTGCCTTGTATCTCGGCGCATTTTTTGTCATTGCGTCTGCTGCAATTTTTGCGGCGCTGATTGAGATGGCGCGGCTGCCCATTCTGATTTTTGGAAGCGTAATTTTTGGCGGACTTGCGCTCGCCATTAAAAGAAAATTACCGCAGCCCAGTTTTGCGCTGTTCATCGTTTTTTCATTTTTTCTGCTTATCACCGCAAATGTGCTGGATGAATCTCTGTCCTTATCAACCAAACTGACGGCGGTATATTGGACAGCCATATTTTTGACAACCGCTTTAATCTGGTCGGGCGGGACATGGCTTTACGACTCGCGGTTTTTCAGCATAGCCGCGTTTGCTTCTTTAACGCTTGCCTTTTACCGCGCCGGAAATATTTTTGAATCAAATGCAGAGGTGTATCCGCTTTTGCTTGGCGTGGCTGCATTATTGGGGCTGGCTGGCGTCAAGGGACTTCAATTATGGCGCGGAGAAAAATTTGCCCTGCCGCTTTTTCTCACCACGCAAGTATTACAAGCGGGCGTTTTCATTGCTTCCTTTTCAATTTTTGTCTGGCAACTATTCGACGAGGAAGTTTCCAGCATACGGCATCTTACGCACATCGCCGCATGGGGATTAGCCTTTGTGTTTTACGCAGGCTCAAATTGGCTGTATAGATTTCCGCTTTTTCCATGGTTTGCAGCAGGCGCGCTGCTTGGTTTGCCGTGGTTTGTCAATGCCGCTTTTGAATTGACCGATTTTACAAGCGTGATACCCTTCCTTTTGTGGAGCATCATCCTCGCGCTCACAAGCGAAACAGCCCGCCGGGTGGAAAAAGCGCGCGAATACAGCCTGCCGATTTTGGTTGCATCCATATTCACTTCTTTCTTCACCTTGAATTTTGCCTTCATGCACCAAATTCTTACGGCTTTGATTTGCGCTTTGATATTTTTCACGATATACGCTTCAATTCACTTCATTCACGCGCGCAAATGGCTGTGGGCGGCGGCATTGCTTCACTTTATCGCGGGATATTTTGCCTTCTTTGCGCTTCCGCAGTTTGAAAAGGTGGATATTTTCTTTGGCTATCAACTAGCTGGTCTGAGCGTTATCTTCCTTTTATCCGAATTATTGACGGATGTTCTTGTTAAGAATATGGAGATACAAAACAAACTGCACCCATTAACGCTGCGGCTGTACGGGGCATTTTTTACGCTGACCGCATTTATCGTCTATGCGTTTACAAATGACGAGCCATTAAGCGCGTCCATCATGTTCTTTGTTTACGCGCTCTTGTTCGGTATCTACACATTTGGCAAAGCAAAAGCGGCGTATGGCTATCTGTCTTCAATCTTTTTCACGCTGGCGGCAATTTACCTTTTCCAGCGCCTTGAAATTGACGCATGGCATTGGGCAATAACGGCGCTGGCTGTGATGTATTTCATCGGCGGCATGGCGATTCAAAAATATCCCTCATGGTCTGCAATGCTTAAAAACAGCGGACTGGGTATGGGCGCGCTTGCCGCAATCAGCGCATGGTATTACGGCGGTCTTGCATCCGCGATTCCCGCCGCCGTTGCAGCCACACTTTTTGCCATAGAGGCTTTTTCGCGCCGCAATGTCTGGCTGGGATTTCCTGCCAACGCGCTGTATTTGCTTTCCTATTTCATCATTTTGGTTGAATTAAACGTTGAACAGCCGCAGTTCTTTTCCGTGGGAGCGGCGCTATTGGGAATCATTCAACACTACCTGCTGAGCCGCGCCGAAGGAAAAGTTTGGACATTTATCACGGGCATGGTTTCGCAATTAACCTTGCTCGGTACGACATATATCCAAATGGTGAATACGGAACAATTGGGATATTTCTTTGTTTTATTTTTACAGGCAATGGCGGTTATTTTATACGGCGTTATTATTCGCTCGCGCAGTTTGGTATTTACCCCCATAGGCATTCTTGTGCTGGGATTGTTCACCGTGCTGTATTCGGCATTAAAAGGAATTTCAGCCGTTATTCTGGTTGGCTGTTCAGGCGTTGTGCTGCTGATGCTCGGCATTCTTGCGGTCATAATGCGCGAGCGGCTTGCAAAGGTAACGGAAAAACTCAGCGGATGGAAGGCTTAACCCCAGACTGCCTTAATCAAATCAGGAAGTATCTCGCCCGATTTTCCACGCAGCGAAAAATCCGCGCTGCTGGTTAATGCGGATGCCTCCGCGTTGATTTCGACAACAGTCGCGCCATTTTTCCCGGCGGCATAAGCCAGCGAAGCGGCAGGCTGCACCACGCCTGAGGTTCCAATGGAAAAGAAAACCTGACAATCGCGCGCGGCGTGAGCGGCGTGTTGCAATTCCAAGACGGGGAGCGATTCGCCAAACCAGACCACATCCGGGCGCAGCAATCCGCCGCATACTTTACATTGGGGAACGGATTCCGAATCGTCATCCCAAATCTCCGCGTATGTATTGCATTGCGAACAGCGCACTTTCATCAAGTTGCCGTGCAATTCCAAAATATTTTTACTGCCCGCCATGCGATGCAATCCATCCACATTTTGCGTAATGAGCGTGAAGGTTGGAATGAAGGTTTCCATTTGCGCCAGCGCGTAATGACCGGGATTGGGGCGCGCGGCTTTGACCGCTTCGCGGCGAAAGGCATACCAATCCCAAACCAGTTTGGGGTCGCGGGCAAAGGCTTCGGGCGTGGCAAGGTCTTCGGGTTTGTATTGCGACCACAGCCCTGTTTGGGAATCTCGGAAGGTTCGCAAGCCGCTTTCCTGCGAAACGCCCGCGCCGGTTAAGACAGCCGCGCGGTCGGCGTTTTTTAAGAGTGAAATCAATGCGGGAGGAAAATTCATCATGGTTTTAACACGGTTGGGGTAATGCTTGGCGTGGGTGTTTCACTTGGCACGCAAGGCAGCAGGGATAATTGCTTGTCAAAAATATCCGTTCTGCCAACCTCGGCGCTTTTGCCATCGGTGGAGACCAATTGAAATTGCACCCAAGGGTCAATAAAGCCATCCACGCCTTTCATCTCTTCAGGGCGAAGTTCATGAGTAAAAAGACCCGGACCTTCAGACTTCATGGTGATGCTGGTCCAATCGCTTTTTGCGCCGGTGGTGCGGCTGACAAAGCGGGTGAACAAAACGACAAACTCTGCTTTTGATGAGTTCGTCGTCAATACGGTAAATGTGACGGACGTTGGCGCGCAGTCTCCTCCTTTATAAAAAACAATGGATGAAGTGCGAATGGAGACAAACCCATTCATGTTCACAATTGGCGTGGCAGTGG
>DAOTZP010000334.1:0-2392 GCA_034434265.1 Anaerolineales bacterium
GCCGCAAAATCAAATTGTCAAAAGCGGGTCACAGATTACGGTTTCAAACTTAAACGGTTTGGAATATTGGCATGTGACCGAAATGTACGCCACCGTGTATTCGCCGTGTTCTTCCGGCACGGGCAAATGTTCGTACGGCACGGCAAGCGGCGCGCGCGCGGGGTACGGCATTGTGGCGGTGGATACTTCGGCGTACAAATATCTGGCAGGGATGCGCGTGTATATTCCGGGCTACGGCACGGCGACCATTGGCGACACAGGCGGCGGTTCGATTATTGAAGCCAAGCTCGGCATTCCGCGCACAAAGTGGATTGACCTCGGCTTTGATGATGGGAACATTATCAACATGACCGGCTGGGTGACGGTGTACTTCCTCTCCCCCGCCCCGGCGGAAATTCCATATTTTTTGATTCCATAACCTGCCCTGCAAAATACAATGACAAAACAGCAAAAAAAAATCATCTTTCTTCTTTCGTTTGTGGCTTTTATTCTGATGGTGACGGCTGGCGAATATGCGTACAGCCGCTATCAAGTCTTTGCCCAACAGCCGCTGGGACCGGGACTGCCGCGCGAAGCGTACACGCCCATTATGCTGCCGCCAACGTGGACGCCGACACTCGGCACGCCGCTGGGCTTTGTCACCTACGCGCCAACCATTGTCATTCCGCCCACACAAACGCCCCAGCCGGTTTGCACAGGACCCGATGTGATGTATCTGCTTGCCATCGGCGCAGACTCAAGGCAGGATGCCTACATCTACGGGCTTGCGGATGCAATCCGCATTGCGCGGATTGAATTCAAAACCCCCAAAGTGACCATCCTTGAATTTCAGCGCGACCTGTGGGTGGATATTCCCTTCATCGCCGACGATTTGAACGGGCTGAGTCAGGGCAAGCTCAATCAGTCGTATCTATTTGGGCAGCCCGGCTACCATTATTGGGACGACCCAAGCGCGGGTCCCGGCTTATTGGCGCTGACGCTCAACCAAAATTTTGGCGCGCATTCCGACCATTATGTTTCGGTGAACATGCGCACGTTTGAAAACATCGTCAACGCAGTCGGCGGCATTGACCTCCACATCAAAACCGAAGAAGAAGCAAAAGCAACAGGGCTGCCCATTGGCGTAACACACCTTGATGGAGCGGGCGCGCTCAAAGTGGCGCGCAACCGCGAAGAAGGAACGTTTGAGCGCGGCAACAATCAAAACCGCGTACTGTGCGCCTTAAGAAAAAAACTGACAAGCCCGAATGTCGTCACCAAAATTCCGGATTTAATTGAGTCCTTCCGCGATAACATCGTCACCGATTTAACGCCGCAGCAAATTACGCAGCTCGCGTGCATTGGCGCAAAAATCCGCCCGGAAAATATTGTCTTTGCCAGTTTTCCCGAAGAGCTCTTCACACCGGGCAGGCAAATCCCCGACCCGTACAGCAAAAATCCGCATGGCACATTTATCTGGAATGTGGATTACAACATCCTGCGCGATTATGTTGCCCAATTCAACGCAGGCACATGGCCCCCCTACTCGTTTACGCCGGAAGACTCGGAGGAAGTTGTTTGCGAATGAACCCTTATCAAACCATCCCGCCGCTTGACGCATACGCCGTTCTTAAAAGATTCGGCTTGCGCGCCGAAAAAAGTTTGGGACAAAATTTTTTGCAGGATGAATCCGCGCTGCAAAAAATAGCCCGCGCCGCTGAAATTCAAGCGGAAGATATCGTGCTGGAAATTGGTCCCGGCTTGGGAAGTTTAACCCGCTATCTGGCTGTCTCTGCCCGCGAAGTCATCGCGGTGGAACTCGACAGGGAAATTTTGCCCGCCTTGCAAGCCGTGCTCAGCCCGTACAAAAACGTCCGCGTGGTGCATGGCGATATTCTCAAAACCCGCATCGCGGATTTAATACACACGCCGAATTACCTTGTCGCGGCGAACATTCCCTACTACATTACGTCCGCTGTGATACGCCACTTGCTTGAAAGCGAAGTCAAACCGCGCCGCGTGGCGCTGACCATTCAACAAGAAGTGGCGGAGCGAATCTGCGCCCAAGCCGGAGATTTAAGCCTGCTGGCTTTAAGCGTGCAAGTGTATGGCAAGCCGTCTTTTGTGGCAAAAATCCCCGCCGCGGCGTTTTACCCCACCCCCAAAGTGGATTCCGCCATTTTACGCATTGATATTTACGATGAGCCGCTTATTCCGCCGAATTTGTTGAACGCTTTTTTCAAATTGACCAAGGCGGGCTTTTCTCAAAAACGGAAAACGCTGCGCAACGCGCTTGCCTCCGGCTTGCATGTTTCCACAAAGGAAAGCGAAGCCATGCTGACCCGCGCGGGAATTGATGTTATGCGCCGCGCCGAGACGTTATCCATTGAAGAATGGCGGCGGTTGTGTAACG
>DAOTZP010000335.1:0-6238 GCA_034434265.1 Anaerolineales bacterium
CCTCGCGGCGCGCAGGCAGCGGCGTTGAACAATTTTGGTCTCCTGTTCATTCTCCGCAATGAATTTATCCGAACTTCCCAAAGAACGTTCCAGCAGGCGGGTTTCTTCCACCATCTTTGCCCAGTTTTCGGGATTCATCGCAAATTTATGGTCGGGACCTTCCCTGTCGTTGCTGTCCGTAAAGTGACGTTCAATCATGCGCGCGCCGAGAGTCACCGCGCCAAGCACAGGCGCAACCGAGTGAGTATGGTCGGACAAGCCAAGAACAATATCCGGGTACATGGTTGCAAACGTTTTCAGCACATTCAAATGCAGATGGTCGTAATTATTCGGGTCGGCGGTGTAATTGGTATTACATTGCATCAGGCACAATTGCGGGTTGATTTTCAAAATTGCGCGGACAGCGCGCTGCACGTCTGCCATATCGGAGGCGCCGCAGGCAATAATCATCGGCTTGCCTTTGCTTGCCATGTGTTCCAGCGCTTCAATCCAATCAATTTCGCCGGAGCCAGCCTTAAAAGCGGGGATGTAAGGATTGACATGCTCAATCGAATCGTAATCATACGGCGAGGTGAAAAAGTCAATACCCACTTTGTCGCATTCTTCTTTTAGGATGGGCGTCCAACTCTGCGAAATGGAAGCCGCCGCGTACACTTCCGTAACCGATTTTTTCCAGTTTGCCTGATGGCTGACTTTGGAATTCATGTGAGAAAAGCCGTAATCTGAAACGATTTTTGGCGCTTGAAAATGCTGAAACTTTGCCGCATCCGCCCCGGCTTCTTTGGCAAGGCGAATCAGCAGTTTGGCGCGTTCCAAGTCGCCGTCGTGGTTGGCTGCAATATCGGCGATGAAATAGGTGGGGTGTTTAAGCCCGATGATGTGGTTGTTGATTTTTATGTCCATGTGTTCCTCTTGGGTTGGAAGATTGATTAGATGTGCATAAGGGGTGGAGAATGCTCAAAATCCAGTGGAAAACTTGCGGGTAAGTCCAAAACGCGGGTGCAAAAGCAGTGGAAAACTCGCTGGGAAAGGTAAAAATCTGGGGAGAAATCGCAAAAAAGTGTGGAAAACTCCTCGAAATTTGTGGAAAAAAAGCCGCCAGCCTGTCCGCTTTTCGGCTTTTCACTGCGCCGCTTGTTGATAACTCCGTATTTTTTGTGGATAACCCTCGCGGTATTGTGTATAAAACTCGTCCAAACCGGTGGAAAAGTGGGGGAGAGATTCGCCCAGCGCGGTGGATAACTTTTCGGTGGAAAGCCAAAGGTTGAGCGAACGCCGCGCCATAAGCCCCGAAGACAAAACCGACTTGGGCGAAATTTGGCTTTCGTCCAACCCAAATCTACGCGCAATTTCGACGCCAAACTGATACTTGCTCATTGCCTGCGCCCCAACAAGGTGATACACGCCCGCGAGTTTTTTTTGCAGCATCTTCACCAAGAGTTGCGCGGTATGGTTCACCAGCATCGGGCAGAAAATCACATCGGTAAAACCGCTGATGCTGTTTTTATTCAACAGATTGTTGACGAAAAACTCCGCAAGGCTGCGCTTGCCGCCGAGGCTCCACCCATAAAAGTTGACTCTTGCCACAATGCAGCGCGGGTGTTCACGAAGGGCGGCTTGTTCGCCTTCCCATTTGGTTTGGGCATACACCCCAAGCGGGTTCGGGGAATCGTCTTCGGTGTAGGCGCCGTTTTTTTCGCCGTCGAAGACCGCGTCGGTGGAGATGTGAACGAAAGGCAAGCCGCGTTCCCAGCAGGCTTTGGCGAGTTGGGCTGGCAGTTCCACATTCAGGCGGCGGGCGGTTTCGGGGTCGGCTTCGCAGGCTTCCAAGTCGGCTAATGCCGCGCAGTTAATCACCCAGTCGGGCTGCGCCGAGTGGAGGATGAAGTCCACCGTTTGCGGGTGGGATAAATTTGCGCGAATGGTTTGGAAAGGCGCGTTGACCAGTTTGCCGCGTTCCACGCCGATGATTTCATGCTGCGACATCATCTGCTGCGCGAAGTTGATGCCCAAAAGTCCGCTTGCGCCGGTGAGAAGAATTTTCATGGGGATAAGTATAATTGAATTTAACACTCAATTCCTATGTTGCAAAATCAAGCGGGGTGGTAATATTTTATTATTGGATTTACGCAAATGGCGGCGGAACGCAAGCTGTCGTCTGCGGTCAAATTTCAGGGGTTTTGCGTAAGTTCTGATTATTTGAATCAAAGGAGAGAAGACCATGCCCGAAAGACGCACGGTGCCAAGAAAAAAGTTTTCGTTATATTTGCGCGTGATGAATGACGATACGCAGGAACAGCTCGGTCACATGGTGGAAGTCAGCGCCACGGGGCTGCAGTTGGAGACCACCGCCACACTCCCCCTCAAACGTGATTACTACCTGCGGCTGGAACTGACTCCCGAACTCGCCGACAGGCCGTATATTGTTTTTATTGCCAACTCGCGCTGGTGCAAGGAAGATGACATTCAGCCGAATTTTTACCGCGTAGGTTTTGAGATTGTGGAGATTTTGCCCGAAGATAAACAAATTTTCTTGAATATTTTGGAAAAATACGGTTCATAAAAAAACGCGCGGCTTGATGATTTTTTATCTCCTCAAGCCGCCCTTGTATTTGGGGGGAAATTAAAAAAAGTTCCCACATCTGGCGCTTGACATTTTAGAACAAAAGTTCTAAAATTTTTTTGTTGTTCCGGTTTATCAACAAGGAGAAAAAAATGTCCAAGCGAAATGTTGTTCACATAGAAATTCCCGCCGCAAACGCGCAGGCATCTGCAAATTTTTACCAAGAACTGTTCGGTTGGAAGATGCAGCATGTTCCTGAATTCAACTACACCATGTGGGAAGACGGCAGCGGCTTTGGCGGAGGTTTTACCGAAGTTTCGGACAGCAACCCTGCGGGGCAGGTTCTCGTATACATTCACAGCGATGACATCGAAGCCGACTTGAAAAAGGTTGAGCAGCTCGGCGGCGCAGCGCTTACTGCCAAGACCGAAATTCCCGGCACGGGCTGGTTTGCAGTCTTCAAAGACCCAACAGGAAACGTTCTGGCGCTTTACACCAGTATGGACCCAAATTTCAACAAGTGAGGTAAATTATCATGAAAGAAGCGGCGCTTGCTTGCCCGAATGTTCAGGTAGCCAGCCTCGACAAGGCGACTTATGAAATTGTGCGAAACTCGATTCTTAAAAACCTGCTTGCCTACGGTCCGTTGACGCATGAGGAACTCGGCGCGCTGGTGGAAGACCACTTGAAGTTCAAATTGGAAAATCTGGCGGCTTGGTATTACATTATCGTAGAACAGGATTTGGAGGCGCGCGGCGAAATTCAAACGGCGCCGGATGACCGTCTTCAAGCGGCGGCAGCCGCAGGGTAATTCAAAGCAGCCCGCTTCTAATCAAAGCGGGCTGTTCTCTTTTTTCAATTTCTTTTCAATCTCTGGAATATGGGGCAAAGCGGTCTTTCAAAGCGAGAAAAGGTTTTTCAATGAGATAATAGCTCAGCGAAGCGATGAGCAATGTCCCGGCAAAAGCAATCAGCGCGGTTAAGGGTTGGGCGTATGCGCCAGTTACGCCAAGGTCGCGGATTCTTCCGGAAAACCAGATAACAGGGAAATGATAGACATACAAGCCATACGAAATTTTTCCCAAATATTTGAGCGGCGCCCATTCCAGTATGCGGACAAACATTCCCTCGCGGGCAACGCAGTAAATCAGCACGGCAAACCAATAATTCAACAAGCTGTATGCCCAAAGAAATTGATACGCGTTGGGCAAGGTCACCGGATAGCCAAGCGCGGAGACCGGCTGCCAGCTGGCGGTGGCGGCATATTGCGATAAAAACCCAACCGCAGGGGTGATGAAAGCAAGGTATGCCAGTTGTTTGCGGGCATGAGGGATGGAATACCGCGAAATGTACGCCCCAAAGGCAAAGGCATCCACATGGCTGAAAGGCAGCGGGTAAATGGCAAGCGCGGCGGGGTCAATTAAAAAATCCATCCAGCCTGAGCCATGCAGAAAAAATATCAACACCCGAAAGATGGGTCCCGCAATGATGGCTGTAAAAAACAATTTTTTTAGCGAATGTTGGGGAACAAAGAACACAAGCAGGGGCCAAACAATATAAAATTGTTCCTCGACGGAAAGCGACCACAAATGATTCATCAAGCGGGAGGGAATAAAGTTTTCATGCGCTGAAACAAAATCGTACACATAGAAAACCGCGTGCCATATTTGGGCAATCGCATCCTGCATGACGCCCGCCTTGTAACGGATGGAAATCATCCAGGTTGCCAGCAAAAAAATCAGCAGAAGGAAGAAATAATATAAAGGGAAAATCCGCAGGAAGCGGCGCGCATAAAACTTAAAGAAGTATTGACCGGCGGGCATATTCTCTTTCATCTTTAACAAAATGCCCGTAATCAAGTAACCGGATAAGACAAAGAAGAGCTGCACGCCCATCCAGCCGAATTGCAAATAATCCACATGCAAGCCAAACAAGACCAAAAAAGCAACCGCGCGCAAGCCATCCAGACCGGGAATTATCATAATGTATTTATACCTGTCCTTAAAATATTGAAAAAGCCGCAACTTTTACATGGAAGTATTTTAACCTTTTGGTATAATTTTCGCATCGCTCCGATAGTTCAATGGACAGAACAAGACACTCCTAAGGTTTAGATGTAGGTTCGATTCCTACTCGGAGCACAATGTAGAATTTACTGAATACGGCGGGAACATTAATTTTTTTCTTATCATTTTTCTCTTGATTTTTTTTCGCGGGAATAGTAATATTAACAACGATGAAAGTCAGGGTGCCCCCCTCACCCTGACTTTCATCATTTAACGGCGTAAGTTAAGACCCCGAAGTTTTGAAACCTTCGGGGTCTTTTTGTTTTTACCTTCCTTTCACCATCGCCCTTGCGGATTGTAACAACTCGTGCGCCGAGCGCAGCGTGCCTTCGCCCACTTCGCCAAGCATTTGCGAAAGTTCAAGCAGGCGGGCTTCGCCTTCCAGCGGAGAAAGGCGCGTGGTGGTGCGCCCGTTGTCCACCACTTTTTGCACTTGATAGTGCTGGTCGCCAAACACGGCAAGCTGCGGCAGGTGCGTCACACAAAAGACTTGATGCGTGCGCGATAAATTCCAAAGCTTGTGACCAACCACCATGCCCACGCGCCCGCCAATCCCCTGGTCAATTTCATCGAAAATAAGCGCGGGGACTTCATCCGCCGAGGCGAGCACGTTCTTCAAGCCAAGCATAAGGCGCGAGGTTTCGCCGCCCGATGCAATCTTCGCCAGCGGTTTGAGTCCTTCGCCCGGGTTGGGGGCAATGAGAAACTCCACGCGGTCGAATCCGTTTTGGTCAAAGGCAACGCGCGTTCCATCCGCCAGCGGAATTCCGTTGGGGTCGGGGCGGGTTTGAAAATCCACGCTAAATTGCGCGGACGCCATCTTCAAATCATCCAGTTCGGCTTCAATTCCCTTGCTTAACTTGACCGCCGCAGATTTTCGTTTTTCCGAAAGCGCGCCGCCCTGCCGGGCAAGTTTTTCGAGCAGTTTCGCTTCCTGCATTTCAAGTTCGGCAATTTTGTCCGCGGCGTTGGTGATGGTTTCGAGCTGCTTTGCCGCATCCTGCCCGTAGGCAAGCACGGCGGGAATACTGCCGCCATATTTGCGCGTGAGCGAGTGAATCAAGCCAAGGCGTTCTTCCACTTCATCCAGCCGCTTGGGGTTGAATTCAATCTCTTCAAGATAATCGCGCAGGGTGTGAACCATGTCTGAAATGGTATCGAGCAAAAGTTCAGCCTGATTGGAAAGCTCGGCTTGCGCGGAATCAATTTTTGCCAGCGCGGATAAAGCCTGCGCGGCTTGACCGATTAAATCGGACGCGGCGGGAGTCTCCGGCGAGCCTTCGTCCAACACCGCGAGCGCTTCCTGCGCGTTCTGCGCAAGCGACTCGGCGTTGGCGAGCCTGTCGCGCTCCTTGCGAAGTTCCTCATCCTCCCCAACCTTCAAGCGCGCCGATTGAATTTCCTCCACTTGAAAGGAAAGCATATCCACGCGGCGCTCGGCATCGAGCTGCGCTTTGCGAAGCTCGTTCAACTCGCGGCGCAAATTCAAAAGCGCGTGATACGTTTGACGGTAATCGGAAAGCGGCTTGGCGACTTCGGCGTAGCGGTCGAGCAAGCCCAAATGCGCGCGCGAGTCAAGCAGGGAAAGGTGTTCCGCCTGCCCGTGAAT
>DAOTZP010000336.1:0-7975 GCA_034434265.1 Anaerolineales bacterium
TCCACAAACAAGGCAATTTTCGACTTGGGAAAAACAAAATCAGGCTTGCCCAATACAGTCTGATTTCTGCGCCACCCAGAGATATGATGCTTTCGTAGAATTTGAATCATGACCAGTTCCGTATCCTTGTTCCCCTTTCCCTTGATACGGGACATGACCTCGGAGCGTTTTTTCTTTGTAAATACGTCGGTCATTTTTCGCTGCTAAACTTTCCAAATCCTTCCGTTGTATGAAATCTTTGCAACGGGCTTCCCGTTACGCGAAACCTGCCCGCCTGTCCAATTACCGCCCCCCAAGTTGAATTCCTCAATATATTCACGACACTTGCGTGAAGCATCCTTCAAGGATTTTACGTACACGTAACGGGTGGGCGCAGGGGAAAACCATTCTCCGTAATCCGGATTTGGAACGGAAGCAAGTTTTAAACGAAACATGGAATCTCCTTATTCTGAATCCTTTAAGATATTGTATACGATTTCGGCGATTTTATACGCGAGCAGGGGCGGAACGGCATTGCCGACTTGATGATATTGCTGTGTCCGATTTCCCTCAAAAAAATAATTATCAGGAAATGTTTGCAAACGAGCCGCTTCTCTCACGGTTAGGGAGCGGCATTGGGATGGGTCGTAATGAATATAATAATGTCCATCCTTGCTGATATGAGATATGACGGTGGTCGAAGGCTTCCCGCTGACTTGGACTCTGAATCGGTCGTTGAAGTTGGAGCCTTCCAGCGCCGCCTGAACGCTATGATGTTTTGGGAGCAGGTCTTTTGGAAAATCACGCAAGGTTGGAGAACGCCCGTAAGTTTTTGCAAAAACGGACGCAAAAAAATATCTGTGCAAATCGGAGCGGATGTGGGAACGGGTTTCATGATTGCAAACCCCCTCAAGATTTTTATCAATATACCATTCCGCCAACTTTGGCGTTTTTCCGCTTTGCGTGGATTTGGTAATGAACGATGATCCCCGGGGTAAACCGGCATGGATTTCTTCCAAAGATGCAAGAATGGCTATTTGCAAATCGCTTGAAACAGTTTCCAACCATCCCGCTTTTTTAATTTCACAAATTGCCGCTTGCCAGCTTTCCCCTGTGTCAACTTCCTTTGATAAACCGCTGCGCAATTTGGGCAAATCATCTATAACTTCATTAATTGAAAGCGTTTCCTCCCGCGCCAAAGTTTTCGGCAGGGTTTTGTAAAAATCCGAGCGAATTCCCAAAATAATAACCCGGTGCCTGGCTTGCGGAATTCCGTATTCCTCCGAACGGACAACAAATTCATCCGGCTCAAACTCTTCCCCATTTGCCGCCTTTTTTGAGAGCGAAAAAAGTTTATAAGCAAGGTCTTCATTGCCGCCAGACCTTTTCGCGTTTAGCGGTTTTTTCAAATCAGCAATTATTAAATCGAAGGTGTTTTGCCCCTTGATTCTTTGGGAGGAAAGCAGCCCCTTCACGTTTTCCATGACAAAAATTGGGGGTTGATGCTCTGCCAGAATCTTAAGATATTCCTTGTATAAGAAATGACGGCGATCTTTGGCGTATTTAATTTTGCTGCGGCTTCTTAAGATTGACCTGCCGACAACCGAATACGCCTGACAGGGAGGACCTCCTATTAGAACCCATTTTTCTGCGCCATTTAACGCCGCTTCCACTCTTGCAGCCACCATTTTCGGGTCGGTTTTTTTTGAGCCAAGTTCCGCGTGCCAAGCTTCCCGCTTTGCGTTGGCGGACTCAAGCGGGTGTGCCGCAAATAATTCGTCTTTTGTTATTCCGCCCTTAAGATATTCGTAATAAGTCATGGGTACAGCCTCGCGCGGAAACTGGCGATAAAACGCCCTGAGCTCAAGCGTTTGATGGGCAAATTTATCTTTCTCAATGGAAAGTGCTATTTTAAAAGCAAATTCCTTGCCTGACGTATAGGAGGAAAATCCTTCGCCCAGTCCGCCGGGACCGGCAAACAGGTCAATAACCGGAAAAGTCATGGGGCTTGAATCTCTTATTATCGAAATTTATCGAACTCTTTTGGCAGTATGCTCATTATTTCATCGGCGCTTGCCGAATATAAATCCCAAGTTAAGTCAAATTGGTCAAGCACTGCTGCCAGGCGTCGTGGCGAACCGGGGCCTTTTCCGCCCGCGCCCCGCTTAAGGTTGTTGGTTTGTGGGTTGAAATATAATCTTGTGCATACTTCAACCACTGCCGGATTTGTTACAAGTTCTTGTCGTCCGGCGATGTTTTCATATAAATCATCCACTATGTGAGGCGGTTTGCACAACAAGCTGAGCGCCTTTTCAGCCTGTGGAGTGTGCGCCCGATATACAAGAAAAGGTCCTAAAAGAAGGTGTTTGTAGTATCTGTCGTATCTGTTTACCTGTGGAATGTACCTTTCTTTGGCTCCGACCTTGCGTTCCTTGTTTTTTCCGACGGGGCACAATATGTCAAAGTAAAATGCCGTCAACGCCTCCCAAAAAAGCGTGTCCTGTTCAACGTTCTTGAGGGAATAAGAGGTTTGTATTAAAGACATAAGATATTTTGCCAAATCAAAACGGCTTTTAAATTTGGGCGATTCAACTTCAACCTCTTCGTCAATCATTTCAAAGTATAAACTGGAAGAAAGAAAATCTTTTGGCAGGCTTGCCTGGGGATTTTGGCGTACTTTATTGATGTATTCACCAAACAATTCGCTGCCCAGTAGGGTAAGTCTTCCAAGTTTCATGATTCGTCGCTCCATATCGTCTTGAAATTGTTCCGAAGTTTTAGTTTCTTTGCAAAACCAGAGACCGCCTCATCTATCCAAACAAAGCAGTTTTCCGGCTCGTCTTTTGGGTCTGGAATTTCCGGATTGGGTGAAAACATCTTTGCAAATTGAATCCATTGGCTCTTCCAGTCGTCTTCGCTGTCATCATCCTTGAATTCTTCGATTATTATTATTCTCGTCAATATTTCCCTGAAGATTGAAGGCAGGGCTATGGTTGAGAACTCTGCAGATTTGACAATTGTCCTGTGGTTGACGTGGTCTTTGTTTACATGCAATTCGGGACCGCCGTCTAAGTCTGAAAAAACCACCCGATACACCTCGTCACCCATGCCGGATTTGGGGACCACATCCAGAAGAGTATAACTGTTTCCGGGGCTTTCTTCTTGGCGTTCAAGTCTTATTTTGTCTGCTTCCGCCAATAATCTATGGTCCCCTTCGGCGGAAGTTACCTTTATCCGGAATTTAATCCCTTCCGCGCTGTCAAATTTTTCAAGAGCGCAATTTTTAGGAGGTTGTATCTTTTCAATACGCCCGTAATCAAATCTCATCCATGTGGCTGATTGATAAGCTTCAACATACACCCTTGCTTGCGGAGGGAGTTCATATTTTTCGCGGTTGGAAAGACTTGAAATGTCCGCTGCCATAAAAAGTGAACCGTCTTTTTCATCCACGCGAATACGAACATCGTCCTGGGATATTTTTATTCGGTTCGTGTAGTTCAGTTTTCTAATCATCTTCGCCGCCTTCCACAATTTCGGGTTTGACTGTCAGATCGCGTTTGGTGTCAAATCCGTTGACTTCGATTTCAAAATCAAGAGCGACGACTTCCAGCAAAATCTCGTTTCCCTCGGCGCGGATAACCGTGATTCCTTTTCCTTTTATCATCGAATCTTTTATTTGGAAATCAACATCGTTGTATTTTTTAAGCGGGTTTCCTTTTCTGACATTATAAGCAACCAGGATTCTAAATCTAAACGGCAGGTTGTCGAAAACGGTATTGGGAGTCACCTTGAATCCGTTTTTTGTCTTTGAAACGGTGAATGGCGAGGGCTTGGTTTGAATTTGCTCCATTCGTGTTTTTTTTGTGTGTTCCAAGTCTTCTCCGGTTTTGCCGTTGGAGTCGGATTGGTTGTTGTTTTGCTTTTCGCCGGTAATTGGAAGCGAAAAAATGTCACTTAAGAGATAAGGGTCCTTCTCGTTTTCCTCCGCCGACAGCGCATTGATTAATCTGGATACGCTGTTTGAAACGAAGTCTATGTAATGCCTGCCGTCGGGATGTTTGTTTTTGAAAACTTGAGACCCTTTTTGCCATTCAGTATGCGCCGGATTTTCGGAATCTCCCAGCAAAGAAGCGAGTGGCTTGTGATTTACAACAACCAGGGCGCGAATGCCGGACAAACGGGGGGATTTTACGTTTGAAATTGTGATGCCTTCCCGAACAAAAACCGTACGTGCGCTTTTGTTGTTGTCCGGTCCCAGATATACATAAAAATACGAGCTGACCGCCCCTTCTTCAGTCGCAACTTTCAAAGGAACTCTAATCGCCATATATTTTCCCGTATCAAGATCTTCCTTCATTGCTCGTTTTAAGTGCGTTGGAATAAGGTCGTCCTTCCATGATGGCGGAATGTCAGGGCAGGGATGGAGCATATATAAATCTTCCTGAGACTCGTTTATGCACCAGCTCGCAAATTTAAGCGTGGATGAAAAATCATTTCCTTTGTCGTCGGTCAAGCCGATGGATTCTTGTGCTATGGTGGATTGACCAATTTCGGTTTTTCGTTCATCGTCCTCAATTGTAACCAGAAGTTTATTTTCGATTATCGGAAGAAAGTATCCGGTTATGACAGCCTGCTTGATTTTTTCAATTGTAATTTCAGGGTCAATATGCGGAACAACAATTGAAAGCCCGGTTTCGTGTTTCCTCGACAGGTTGAAGTCTTTTGCAAACTCTTCTGTTATTTTCTCGTCTGTAAAAGGCAGTACCAGTTGATCATCTTGCCGGCTTTCCTGCCAAACTCCCAAATAACCGTCCGGTGAGAAATGGCTTTTTGCCACTTCATGGTATTTGAGGATAGCGTGACCCATTAGCATTCTCTTTTTGTCGGTTGCTCTTACCGTCATCCCAAAATACGTGCTAATGCGGCTTGAACGTGGAAATACATGCTTGCCCACGCCCCAGCGTCCACGATCTTCGCCGGATTTGCCGGAGCGGGCTTCTGCGCGAAAGAAATAGAAGAAGGGGTTCTTTTCGCCGGAATCTGTGTCCTGTGTTTCGTCACCATAGAGCCCGGTTGTGCCAAAATCTTCAAAAACGAGGTAGGGACAATTTTCTGTTTCAAGGGGAATGTTTTGCAATCCATTCCCTTTTGCTTTATAGTGCTGCCATGCGTCACCCAACCAGTTCTCTGAAATGGACTTGTTTCCTTTGCTTATAAATATGCGTATGCGAACTTGAGATGCGGATTCCAATTTTGCGTCTAATGCATTTTGAATTCCTTCGCGAACGAGCGCTTCGGCAGGGTTATCTATTGCATCAGTGGAGAAGAACTCGCCGACAACCGGATCGCGGGTAATTTCGCCGGGGTGTTTTTTTCTAAAATGCCATTTTGCTTTCATATATGCATCCTTCCTTGTTCTCTTTATGCAAGACGCTCAAAATTTGGCTGCTTCGCCAACTCTTTTGCCAACTCTTTCTTCTCTTGCACAAACAATCTTTTACAACCACGCAATCTTAATCTCGCCTTCCAGCGGTTTAAATTCCTTGTCGCCCGTTGCCAGCTCAGCCTTTTTTTGTTTGGCGAGGGCGGCTGCAAACGCGTCCGCGTAGGACATTTTATTTTTTGACTTCAAACGGGCGGCTTCTTTTGAGATTTCCCAATCCACATTTTCAAATTGTATCCTCAAATCGCCAAGCGCCTTTACGCTCGCGTTGGCTTCGTCCTCTGAAATTTCGCGCGCGATTGTGTACCAAACCTCGCCCACGTTGACCACGCTCATATAGATGGGAATTTTTTCCTCGTGAGCGGAGGCGATGAGCTCTTCAACCCGCTCCCCGGCGGGCTCGTCCTCCAAATAAGCGATGACTGCCCATGAATCCAGAACATACGCTTTCGCTTTTCTTGCCATATCACAACTCCCTTTCGCGCTGCTTCTCGCTCATCAAAGCCTTCATCAACCCTTTGCCGCGATACCTGCCTCGCAAGCTGCGGATATATTCGCGCGTAACGGGCGTTAGGATAATCTGTCTGGTCATGGCGTTTACGTCAATTTGAAGATAAGTGCCGTTTTTGATGCCCAATTGCTTGCGAATCTTGGAAGGGATAACGACCTGCCCCTTTGAGGTGGCGACGGTTTCCATGTCTTTTGCTCCTTTCGTAAATTTAAGAAAATTATACCAATAATAAAAAAGTAAGTCAATACATTTTTATCTTACTTTTTTTATCCGTAAGCATATCCTTCCTCAAAACCCAAACGCCCCCGCAAATCTCTCGACTCGCGGGGGCGTTTGCCGCTCAACTATCTTGGAGAATGTCTGAAAACTGTCATTTCGACGAGCCTGGTCCCGAACCAATGTGAGAGACCAAGCGAGAAGAAATCTTGATGGAGTAAAGATTTCTCGCCGCCTTCGGCGGTTCGAAATGACAAATCAGACTATAAAACTATATTCACCAATCTTCTATTCGCCACAATCACCTTGCGCGGGGCTTTGCCTTCCAAATACTTCTGCGCGGCTTCGGAAGCCAGCGCGGCGGATTGAATCTCCTCCTCGCTTGCCCCGGCGGGGACGAGGACCTTATCGCGCAGTTTGCCGTTAATCTGGACGGGAATCTCGACAACGTCGTCCTTCGCCGCTTCTTCGTCCGCCTGCGGCCACGCCTGCTGGTGAATCGAATACGGCTTGCCCAGATAATTCGTCCACAACTCCTCGGCGATGTGCGGCGCGACGGGCGCCAGCATTTTCAGATAAATTTCCTGCGCCTCCTTCCACTCGTCCGCGCCGAACGCGCCCGCTTCGCGCGCCCGATACATCTCGTTCATCAACTCCATCAGCGAAGAAATGATGGTGTTGAACTCGAAATTCTCGAAATCCCGCGTCACCTTCTTCAACGTTTGATGAACCTTGCGGCGCAGATTCCGCTTGACCTCATCGGACGCCGTTCCCGCGTTGGCGGGCGCGTCGTCGGTGAAGATGGTCCACACGCGGCGAATCCAGCGCATCGAACCTTCAATGCCCTGCGAATCCCACGGCGCGCCCATCTCCCAGCGGGCGAAGAACATCAAATACGCGCGGACGGTATCCGCCCCGTAGCGCTCCACCAGCTCGTCCGGCGCAATCACGTTGCCGCGGCTCTTGGACATCTTCTCGCCGTCCTCGCCCAGCACCATGCCCTGATTCCGCAGTTGAATCATCGGCTCGCCGCCTTTGGTAATACCTATGTCGCGCATCGCCTTGTGGAAGAAGCGCGTATAGAGCAGGTGCATCGTCGCGTGTTCAATGCCGCCGGTGTAAGTATCCACGGGCATCCAGTAATCGTACTCCTTCGGGTCGAAGGGACCCTGGTCATACTTCGGCGACAGATAACGCAAGTGATACCACGACGAACACATGAACGTATCCATCGTGTCCGTTTCGCGCTCGGCGGCGCCGCCGCAGACCGGGCAGGTCGCGTTCTTCCATGTGGGATGCAATTTCAGCGGCGATTCGCCCGTCGGCTTCCACTCCACGTCTTCGGGCAGAGTCACCGGCAGCTGGTCTTCGGGGACGGGATTCCAGCCGCACTTTTCGCAGTGAATCATCGGAATCGGCGCGCCCCAATAACGCTGGCGCGAAATCAGCCAATCGCGGTACTTGTAATTCACCGCCTCCTTGCCGATGCCTTGTTCTTGCAGCCAGTCAATCACCGCCGCAATGCCGGGATTCTTGCGCCCCTTCTCGTTGTTCACCTTCGTCCCGTTGAAATGCGCCGAATTGACCATCACGCCCGCGCCCGCGTAAGCTTCTTGCAGTTCGCCTTCTTCGGTTTTATCTTCCGGGCGAATCACCTCCACAATGGGCAGGTTGTACTTTTTGGCAAAGGCGAAGTCGCGCTCGTCGTGCGCGGGGACCGCCATAATCGCGCCCGTGCCGTAACTCATCAACACATAATCCGCAATCCAAATCGGGATGCGGTTCTGATTGACGGGATTGACGGCATACGCGCCCGTAAAGACGCC
>DAOTZP010000337.1:0-3423 GCA_034434265.1 Anaerolineales bacterium
TCCTGAAAGCATCCGCTCTTTCAACATCAGCCCGGATAAAAAAAAAGATTGCGCTTGCCACGCCGCACGGCATTATGCTCTATGAACTTGACTCTTACAAACAGATTCAAGTGCTAAACGATGCGGAAAATTTCTCTTTGGTGAAGTGGTCGCCCGATGGCAAATATCTCGCGGCGGGCGGGTTTATTTTGGAAAATTCAAACTCGGTTAAAACCCAGCTGCTGGTTTGGGATGCTTCCACGTGGAAAATCGTGTTTGAACAAACCCGCGCCGACATAACGCAGGATGGCGGTTTTGAATATTACGACATTTACGGCGACCTTGCATGGTCGCCGGACAGCCGCCTTCTGGCAACGAATGTCGCGTTGGCTGACCCCAATTTTATGGGCACACTAGTATATGACATTGCAAACAACAAGGTTGTTTCGCGCCAACCAGAACTTATGCCTCAAAGTATTGCTTGGTCTCCGGATGGGACGCGCCTGCTGGGTACTGGTGATTGGGGCGGGGGCATCCGCCGTTGGCGGGTTGATACTGATGAATCCGTCCGCATCTTTGATAGCCGCACAGGTGGATTCTTAAATCTGGCTTGGTCGCCGGATGGCAAGCGTATTGTTTCGGGCGACTACGCAGGCAAAGTCTGTTTTTGGACGGTAGAGACCAATCTATGCGATGGTTTTATCAAAGCGCATCAGAACGGCGTTTTCAGCCTTGCATGGTCGCCGGATGGGAATCAAATCGCCACCGCTGGCGGCATCATCCGCATTTGGGATTCTTTCAGCGGCAGGAACATCAAGTCTTTTGGCTACACAGATACGTCTATCTATTCCCGTATGGAATGGAACCAGCCCAACCTGCTGGTTACATTGGAGGTCGGGTATATGGATTCGCAAATCAGCCGCATTCGTTTTTGGGATGTATCCACCGGACAAACCCTGTTTACGTTTGATGGCGCAAACAGCGCGTGGGGTGAATAAGAATCAAAAAAAGAGAGTCTCTTCATGAGGCTCTCTTTTTTCAATCTCCAATCTCTAATCATCTAATCTCTAGTGTTACAACTCCCTCGCCCGTCTTGCAATTTTATCCTTCGCCCGCGCGACGAACTCCGCCAACGGGATGTTGTTTTGCTGGCTGCCGTCTCTTACGCGCAGCGAGACGAGGTTCGCTTCCATCTCGTTCTTGCCGACCACAATCATGTAGGGGACCTTCATCAACTGCGCTTCGCGGATTTTCGCGTTCATGCGCTGCGCGGATAAATCCGCATGGGCGCGGATTCCGTTGGCGCGCAATTCCGCCGCGATGTTTTCCGCGTATTCGTTTTGCGAATCCGTAATCGAAATGACGCGGACTTGCTCCGGCGAAAGCCAGACGGGGAAGTTGCCCGCGTAATGCTCCAGCAAAAAGCCGACCATGCGCTCGTGCGTGGAAAGCGGGGCGCGGTGAATGCACAGCGGCACTTCCTCCCGCCCGTCTTTGTTGATGAATTTCAAGTCAAAGCGCTCCGGCACGGCGAAATCCACCTGATTGGTGGCGAGCGAAAATTCGCGCCCGATGGCGGACCAGATTTGCACGTCAATCTTGGGACCGTAGAACGCGGCTTCGTCTTCCGCTTCCACATACGGCACGCCGCCGTTATCCATGGCGCGGCGCACCATGTCTTCCGTCTTGACCCACAGGCGCTCGTTGTCCACGTATTTTTTGCCAAGCCCGGCTTTGCTGTGCAGCGAAAGGCGCATGACGTACTTGTCAATGCCAAACAGGTCAAAATATTTGCGGTACAGGTCCACCACGCCCATGAACTCCTGCTCGAATTGTTCTTCCGAACAGTAGATGTGCGCGTCGTTCATCTGCATCGAGCGCACGCGCATCAAGCCAAAGAGCTCGCCGGATTTTTCGTAACGATAGCATGTGCCGTATTCCGCGAGACGAATCGGCAGGTCGCGGTAGGAGCGTCCCTTTGAGGCGAAGATTTTGTGGTGCATCGGGCAGTTCATCGGCTTGAGGTAATACTTCACGCCTTCCAGTTCCATTGGCGGGTACATGCTTTCCGCGTAGTAGGGCAGGTGACCGGAACGCAGGAACAAGTCCTCCTTCGTCAAGTGCGGCGTCTTCACGCGCGAGTAGCCCGCCGCTTCCTCCATCTCTTTGGCGAGCTTTTCCAACTCCTCGACGATGATTCCGCCATTGGGCAGCCACAAGGGGAGACCGGGTCCCACCTCTTCGTCGAAGATGAAGATTTCCAGCTCGCGTCCCAGCTTGCGATGGTCGCGCTTCTTCGCCTCTTCCAACTGATGGAGATAGGCTTCGAGGTCTTTTTTGCTTTCCCAAGCCGTGCCATACACGCGCTGGAGCTGTTTGTTCTTCTCGTCGCCGCGCCAATACGCGCCCGCCACGTTCATCAGTTTGAAGGCGTCGGGTTTGATTTCCTTCGTGTTGGCGACGTGCGGACCGCGGCACAAGTCCGTAAACGTATCATGCTGGTAGATGGAAATTTCCGGCTTTTCGGCGAGCGGGTTGCCGTATTCGTCGAAGCCGCCTTTTTCCAAGCCGTCAATCAGCTCCAATTTGTAAGGCTGGTCGGCGAAAATCTTGCGCGCCTCTTCCGCCGAAATCACCTTCTTCTTGAACTCATGCCCGCCTTGAACAATCTGCCTCATGCGCTTTTCGATTTGCTCCAAATCTTCGGGCGTAAGGCTGCGCGGCAGGTCGAAATCGTAATAAAAGCCGTTCTCCACCGGCGGACCAATGGTCACCTTGCCGTCGGGAAACATCTCCAGCACCGCCTGCGCCATCACGTGCGCGGCGGAATGGCGGATGCGGTACAAATAAGAATCCTCGTAACGTTGTTGAACTTGTTGCGCCATTTTGACTTCCTTTCTTAATTCCATAAAAACAATTTTTGTCCCGCCAAAACGCAAAATTCTCGCTGCGTAAGGCGCGGAAATTTCATAAGTTCCCGCTTCGCAATTTTTTGCGTCTCGAAGGAAAGCGGTCATGCCGCAAGGGGCAAAGGAAAACCTTCGAGCCGCCAATGAGTCCTGGTGAGGCGCATGGCAAACTCCTTATAAAACAAAAAACTCGCCCGAACACGGGGCGAGAATACAATTCACGCGGTTCCACCCGAATTGTACGTCGGAATCAATTTCGACGCACCGCTCTTGAGCCTGTAACGGAGCCACCCGTTCATCTTACTTGCCGGCGGCGTTCAGAATTACGCTCGCGAGGGGTTTTCGGCGGCTTTCCCTTGAAGAAGCTCTCAATCTCCGGCTTCTTCTCCCTGTCAGGGATTTGGACCGCTTACTCGTCTCGGTCATTGCGTTTTCGCTAATTAACCCAAGTTGCTACCCTTGCTTAATTTTTACCGCAGAGGCGCGGAGGACACGGAGAAATTCATTAAAAACCCTGCGCCCTCTGCGACTCGGC
>DAOTZP010000338.1:0-11232 GCA_034434265.1 Anaerolineales bacterium
GTGCTGCTGGACGCCGCCGCATATGTGCCGACCAGCAAACTGGATTTGAGCAAGGTCAAGCCCGATTTTGTGCCGATTTCCTTCTACAAAATCTTCGGCTATCCCACCGGGCTGGGCGCGCTGATTGCCAGAAAGTCCGCGCTGGCGAAGCTGCACCGCCCGTGGTTCGCGGGCGGAACGATTACCGTCGCATCCGTGCAGGGCGACAAATATTACCTCGCCGACGGCGCGCCCGCGTTTGAAGACGGCACGCTCGACTACCTCAACATCCCCGCCATTGAAATCGGCTTGAAACATATCGAATCCATCGGCTATGATGTGATTGGCGAAAGAGTCAAAACGCTCACAGGCTGGCTGCTGGAAAACTTAACCGCCATGAAACACAGCACGGGCGTTCCGCTGGTCAAACTGTTCGGACCCAACTCCACCGAAGGACGCGGCGGCGCGGTGACGGTTAACTTTTACGACAAGGACGGAAACGCCATTGACCATCGCTTCATCGAAGAACAAGCCAACAAGGTGAACATCTCGCTGCGGACGGGCTGCTTTTGCAACCCCGGCGCAGGCGAAATTGCGCTGGGCATCTCGCGCGTGGAATTGGATGTGTGCTTTACCGCGCCGGGGCATGAGAGCGTCATGTCCATTGACGACTTTCGCAAGTGCATTGACGGCAAATCCACCGGCGCGGTGCGCATCTCCGTCGGCATGGTGACCAATTTTCAAGATGTTCAGTCGCTGCTTAATTTTGCGCGCGGTTTTTTAAGATAACGCTTTAAGAATTCTTGTTGACAAGTAAAAAAGACAAAAAAAATTTAACAAAACTTTGACAGCTGACAACAGACCGTAGTCTATTATTCCTACATGACTTATGGGGGCTTTTCGGCGCGCGGGGTTTGGGTTCATAATGGAAGCAAGCTTATTCAAGAGGAGACCTCCATGTCCCAACCGCTTGCATTTATTATTGAAGACAGCGCCGTATTCAGTTTGATGTTTTCCAAAGCGCTCAGCGAAGAGTTTGAAGTGGAAGCCATCTCAGACGGCGAAGCCGCATTGGGACGTTTAAGCGAAACCGTCCCAAATTTAATTTTGCTCGACCTGCACCTGCCCGGCGCTTCCGGCAAAAGAATACTCGACGCCATCAAAGCGGATGCGCGGCTGGAAAAAACGCGCATCATCCTTACCACCGGCGATGAGCGCCAAGCCGAAGAATTGCAGGATACAGTGGATATTGTTTTATTAAAACCAATCGCTCCTTATCAATTACGGGAACTCGCTTCAAGGATGAAGCCATGAAAAGTGGGGCGCGTAAAAAAGATTGTTCAAGCGGCGTGAGCCAAAATCTTTCATGTGCTATACTCGCAGATATATTCATCACATCTGCGAGCAGCCATGAAAAAAACTTTTCTTAAGATTTTCCTTTTCGCGCTTTTTTTTTCCGCTTGCGGAGCTTCGCCCGCCGCCCCAACCGCCCAGCCAGCCTCGCCCACCCCGCCTCCTCCTTCCCCTTCCGCTACGCCAACCGAAATTACCCCGCCCACAGTCACGCCCGCGTGCATGCCCGCCGCGCCAACTGAAAGCGACATTCAACGCGCGTTAAACTACACTGGGCAAATTTTGCCCGAACCGTACTGGCAAAAAACTTACACCGTGCAAGACTCCTATGTGGCGGTGACGCAGCAAAACGAAAACGGCGCGCTGGCATACCTTGAAGCGAGAATCAAGCCGTGCGGGTATGACGAGCCGGATTTGAATAAAGAGTTTAACGATGAAAACTGGCGGGCAATTTTTGCCAATTACAACAGCTATGAGAAAATCTCCGAATGCAGAAATGAACTCGGCTTGCGCTTGTATGAATTCAACGCCTCGTTTGCGGACATATCTTATGCAATCAGCTACTGGGTGCAAAGCGATACAGACCATCGCATCATTACGCTAATGCTGGTTTTCCCCGCGCAAGAATTTGCCGTGATGAGCGCCTACGCCGCGCGTTTATTCCCCGAACTTCCCAACTGTTCATAATCCTTATACAGATGGACGCCATCGTCCATTATTATTACCTTAAAGGAAATTTCCCATGTCTTCCCGATACGACATCCTTTTTACGCCCATCAAAATTGGTCCGGTCACCGCGCCGAATCGCTTTTATCAAGTACCGCACTGCAACGGGTTCGGCTGGCGGATGCCGCAAAGCATGGCTGCCATGCGCGGCATGAAAGCGGAAGGAGGCTGGGGCGTGGTTTGCACCGAAGAAACCGAAATTCATTACACCGGCGATTTATCGCCTTACTTTGAAGGACGTTTATGGAGCGATGACGACATTCCCGACTGGCGGTTAATGACCGAAGCCGTTCACAAGCACGGCGCGCTGGCAGGGATTGAATTGAGCTATAACGGACATGACGCCGCGAATTTCTATTCACGCGCTGCGCCGTTTGACTTCCGCTCGCGCGGATTGGTCGGCGGGGGAGGCTATGAGCCCGGGCAAAGCCGGTACGCATCCAAAGATGATTTGAAGCAAATCCGCAAGTGGCATTGCAATGCGGCGCTGCGCGCCAAACGCGCAGGCTTTGACATCATCTACTGCTACGCCGCGCACAATATGACTCTCGCTTTTCACCTGATGTCAAAAGAAAACGACCGCGCCGATGAATACGGCGGGTCATTGGTTAATCGCGTGCGTTTCTTCCGCGAGTTGATTGAAGACACCAAAGAAGCCGTAGGCGATAGTTGCGCGGTGGCGGTCCGCTTTGCGGTGGATGAACTGCTCGGCGCGGAGGGAATGCAGCACGACGGCGAAGGCGCGGAGATTGTCTCGTTGCTTGCCGAACTACCCGACCTGTGGGACGTGAACATCAGCAACTGGGCAAACGATTCCATCACTTCGCGCTTTGGCAAAGAAGGACATCAGGAAAAATATATTTCGTTTGTCAAGAAACTCACTTCCAAACCCGTCGTCGGCGTGGGACGTTATACCTCGCCCGACAGCATGGTCTCCGCCATTGATCGCGGCATTATGGATTTGATTGGCGCGGCGCGTCCTTCCATTGCCGACCCGTTTTTGCCAAACAAAATTAAAGAAAATCGTTTGGCAGACATCCGCGAATGTATTGGCTGTAACATTTGCGTCACCGGCGATACGCGCTTTGTTCCCATCCGCTGCACGCAAAACCCGACGATGGGCGAAGAATGGCGGCGTGGCTGGCATCCTGAAATCATTGCGCCGAAAAAATCAGCGGATGAGATTCTCATCGTCGGCGCGGGACCTGCGGGGTTGGAAGCGGCGCGCGCACTCGGTCAGCGCGGGTATCATGTCGTCTTGACGGACGCGAATCGGGAGGCGGGTGGAAGAGTCGCGCGCGAAGCGAATCTTCCCAACCTTAACGAATGGCGCCGCGTGGTGGATTGGCGTTTGACGCAGATTCAAAAAATCGAAAATATTTATTTTTATCCATCCAGCCCGATGACCGCGGGCGACGTATTGGAAGCGGGCGCGCCGCATGTGATGATTGCAACGGGCGCGGCGTGGCGGCGCGATGGCGTGGGGCGGTATTTGTCCCGCCCTGTGAGCGGTCACGCAAACATCCTCACGCCCGATGATTTAATGGATGGAAAGTTACCGTCAGGCAAAGTGGTGATTTACGACGACGACCATTACTACATGGGCGGCGTGCTGGCGGAACTGCTCGCAAACAACGGTTGTGAAGTGACGCTCGTCACGCCCGCGCCGACGATTTCCGCATGGACGGAATACACGCTGGAACAAAGCCGCATCTACAAACGATTGCTCGATTTGAATGTGACCCTGCTCCCGCATCACGCGCTTTCCGCTTTGACTTTTGACTCTGCGCGCGTGGCGCATGTCATCTCATCCGCTGAAATGGTTTTGCCGTGCAGCGCCGTTGTGATGGTGACAGACCGCATCCCCAACGATTCACTCTACCGCGAGTTATTGCCCGCGCTTGCGGAAGGAAAACTAAAATCATTAAGGTTGATTGGCGACGCCGAAGCGCCGAACATCATCGCGCAGGCGGTTTTCTCCGGTCATCTCGCGGCGCGCCAGTTTGACGAAAATATCAACCCCGATGAAACGCCGTTCAAAGTGGAGCGCGTTAAACTGTAAAAGTGGTACAATCGCACCCGCAATAACAATTGGCAAGCGGCGAAGTTGGTGAAATTCCAACACTGTCGCGCAACTGTGAAGCAAGGCGCGCTTAAGCGCGTTTTGCATAAGTCAGGTCGCCCGCCGCCAATTGGTTCAACCACTTCTCGCGAAAGGAGGTGGAGAACAAGTCCGCAGCATGGATTGACTCTCCCACCTCCCCGGCTTTGGCTGGGGATTTTTGTATCCTGAGATAGACCTGACAGGTTCATCAGGCGTACAACAACAAGATATCACATCAAAAAAACCTGTCAGGTCTTATATTAATAATTTGGAGATTTTGCATGTTTCGTAAAACCTTTTTCATTACCCTCATCCTCGCGGTGTTCCTCGCCGCGTGCGGGCAAGCCTCCGCGCCTGCCGCAGTTCCACAAACCGAAGCGCCCGCCGCACAAGCCCCGCAGGTAGAATCACCCGCCACGCAAGCGCCAACAGCCGCGCCCGCAGAAGAAGGCTTGACGCTGGTGGACGGACTCGGACGCGAGGTAAAGCTCGCGTCCCCCGCGCAGCGAATCATCTCGCTTGCGCCGTCCAATACCGAAATCCTGTTTGCCATTGGCGCGGGCGGGCAAGTCATCGGGCGTGAAACCATGTCCGATTATCCCGAAGAAGCAAAAGCCGTGCAGGATATTGGCTCGGTGTATGGCGCGTTGAACACCGAGTTGATTGTTTCGCTCAACCCCGACCTTGTGCTGGCTTCGGAATTAAACTCGCCGGAGCAGGTAAAGACGTTGGAAGAACTCGGCATTACGGTCTATTATTTGAAGAACCCAGCCACGCTTGAAGAGATGTATGAAAATTTGAACATCGTCGCGCAACTGACGGGACGCGAAACCGAAGCCGCCGCGTTGATTGAATCGCTGCAGGCGCGCGTTGAAGCGGTGGATAAAAAGATTATGCCGCTCAGTTCTCGCATCAGCGTATTTTATGAAATTGACGCAACCGACCCCGCCAAACCTTATACGGCTGGCAAGGGGACATTCATCACGCTGTTGATTGAGCGCGCGGGCGGATACAACATCGCATCCGACCTTGAAGGCTATCCTCAACTCAGCCTTGAGCAAATCGTCGCCGCCGACCCCGCCTTCATCATCCTCGGCGATGCGGCATACGGCGTGACGCCGGAATCGATTGCCTTGCGCCCGGGTTGGGAAAATTTAACCGCCGTCAAAAATAATAAAGTCTTCGCGTTTGACGACAACCTGCTCAGCCGCCCCGGTCCGCGCTTGGTGGACGGTTTGGAAGCGCTGGCAAAGTTACTGCGCCCGGAGTTGTTTGAGTAAATGGAGATTGGAGATTGGTAACTGGCAATTACCAATCTCCAATTACCAATTACGATTTACCAGCATCCCCCATGCCCCGCCCGTATCTCTTCTCGCTTTTGTTTTTTCTCGCCGCGTTGTTGCTCAGCCTTGCAATCGGCTCGGTTTTGATTCCGCTGAACGAATTAATTCCCGCGTTGATTGGCGCATCGCAAAACCAAACCTTCCGCACTATTCTGTGGGAAATTCGCCTGCCGCGCACGGTGTTGATTGCGCTGGTCGGCGCGGCGCTTTCGGGCAGCGGCGCGGCGTATCAGGGATTGTTTCGCAACCCGCTGGCAGACCCGTATTTGATTGGGGTTGCGTCGGGCGCGGGCTTGGGCGCCGTGTTTGCCATGTCGGTGCAGCGCGAATACACCGCGCTTGGATTGCTGCTCACCCCGCTGGCGGCGTTTCTTGCCAGTTTATTAACCGTGTATCTTGTGTATCTCTTCGCGCAAGTCGGCGCGACTGTGCCAACCACAAATTTGATTCTCGCGGGCGTGGCGGTTTCTTCCTTCACTACTTCACTCACTTCCTTTTTGATGATTCGCTCCACGGGCGAACTGCGCCGCGCCATTGGCTGGCTGCTCGGCGGAGTCAGTCTGGTGGGCTGGGATTTCACCCTCGCGCTGATTCCGTATCTTGCCGTTGGGCTTGCCGTCTTAATCATCAACGGGTACGGGTTGAATCTTTTGCAATTTGGCGATGACCAGGCAATTCAAATGGGGCTGGATGTCCACCGCGTTAAAGTGACCATCATCGTTGCGTCTTCGCTCGTCACCGCCGCCGCCGTTTCGTTTGCGGGCATCATCGGTTTTGTTGGCTTAATTGCGCCGCACGTTGTTCGCTTATGGTGGGGCGTGGATTATCGCCGCATCATCCCGTTGAGCGTAATTTTTGGCGCGGGCATGTTGTTGCTGGCGGACGTGCTGGCGCGGATTGCGCTTGCCCCGCAAGAGTTACCTTTGGGAATCATTACCGCGCTGGCGGGCGTGCCATTCTTCCTCTGGGTGCTGCGCCGCGCAAAAAATCAAGGAGCCTGGTGATATGGAAATCTCCATCCGTGCAGTGGATTTGCAAACCGCCCCCGCGGCTTTATTCACCCGCACGTTCACCGTGAAATCGCGCCTTGCGCTTGCCATCGAAAACGAAAAACTCACCTTCTCGATTGCGCCCGTCCCGCCTTATGAGCGCGAATTGCCGGCGGTGGATGCCGAATACGGGTTTGAAAGCAAAGTTCCGCCCGTTGTCTTCCTCGCGGAAGCGGAAGCGAAACCTGCGGGCAGAATCCGAATGCTGACATGGTGGAATCAATTTGCCTATGTGGAAGACTTGGCGGTCAATCCCCCATTTCGCGGCGCGGGCGTGGGAAGAAGGCTGCTTGAACACGGCATTGCATGGGCGCGTGAAAACCGCTTCCCCGGCGTCATGCTTGAAACGCAGGATGATAACGTCCCCGCCTGCCTGCTTTATCAATCCTGCGGGTTTGAGTTATGCGGCTTCGACCGCAATGTATATAAAGCCATCAAAACGAATCCTGAAACCGCGTTGTATTGGTATCTGATGTTTTGAAGGTTTCGCTTTAATCCCCCAAATAATCCCTCAACTCCCTGCTTCTGGCGGGGTGACGCAGCTTACGCAGCGCCTTTGCTTCAATTTGGCGGATGCGCTCGCGGGTGACATCAAAGTGACGGCTGACTTCTTCCAGCGTATATTCGCGTCCGTCTTTCAAGCCGAAGCGCAGTTCCAGCACCTCGCGCTCGCGGTCCGATAAAACATCCAGCGCGTGCAAAACCTGTTCGCGGAGCATATCGCGCGCGGCGGCGTCCATCGGGGAGGGCGCGTCTTCATCCTCGATAAAATCGCCCAGCGAGCTGGATTCTTCATCCCCCACCGGCGACTCAAGCGAGATTGGCTCTTCGGCGGAACGCAAAATGCGTTTCACCTTTTGCGCCGCAAGGTCAAAGCGTTGCTGCAATTCGGGTTTGAGTTTCTTCCCCTCGGCGTGATACCGCAAAATCGTTTGCACATCCGCCGCGGAAAGATACCCAACCTCCAACGCCAGCTCGGCATTGGTCGGGCTGCGCCCCAACACTTGAGTCAAATGACGCTGGGCGCGCAAAATGCGCGAGATGGATTCAAACAAATGCACGGGGATGCGAATCGTCCGCGCCTGTTCGGCAATCGAACGGTTGATTGCCTGTCTGACCCACCACGTTGCATAAGTGCTGAATTTGAATCCGCGCCGCGGGTCGAACTTGTTGATGGCGCGCAGCAAGCCCATGTTGCCTTCCTGAATCAAATCCAGCAGCGACATGCCTCGTCCCAAATATCGTTTTGCCACGCTCACCACCAGACGCAAATTGGCATTAATCAGCGCCTGATTGCCTTCCACCGCCCGCGCGTGAATCGCGTCCATTTCTTTTAACAATTCTTCGTCCGGCGGAAGGTTGCGAAACAAGGTGCGCTGCGAGGGAAACGCATGGCGGGCGCGGACATGCTCAAGCAGCCACCCGGCATATTCAAACGGCAGCAGATACAAAATCAAAAACACGCCATAGGCATGACGCGCAAGATTATCCCAAAGATGGTCCACGCCCCAGTGACCATTATCCAAATAAGCGCGAAAGTACGAAGGCGAATCGAACTGCCAGCCCGCGTGCAGCGACTGCGCCTCCGCAATCATCAACGCGAGGTCGGGCAGTTCGCAATTCATACGCTCTGTATCTTCCACAAGGCGTTCCCATGAAATGACCATTTCCGAAATGGCGGAGTGATACACCGCCGCAGCCGGTGAGAGATTTTTGGGAGGCTTGAGTTTTCGCAGCGAAGTGATGTAACGGTCTGCTTCGCTTAACGTGGCAAGCCGAAACTCGCTGTCCGCATCAAGCAATTTGAACTGGCCAATTTCGCGCAAATACAAGCGCACCGGGTCTTCGCCGGCATCGGAGCCTGATTCGCGCTCATGCTTTGGCAGCACATCATCCAGCGGCTCATCCGGCGCTGCCGCCAAACTTTCATCCGGCTCCAGCATATCCTCGGCGGTGACATCTACAAAAAGGTCATCTTCCAGGAGCGATTCTTCCGGCACATCCACAATGATGGGATTGTTTTTTGCGGGCTTCTTTGCAGCCGTTTTTTGTTTTTTATTCGGGGCAGGTTTTGTTTTTTTTGTCGGCATAAGATTTCCCTTTCCATCAGCGCTTCGAGGATAACTTTTTCTTCGCCTTGTCCAGCTCGCTTAACAATCGGGTCAACTCCAGCGCCTGCTGCTGGTAGGTCTTGATATTCGCGCCGCCTTGCTGCTGCTCATCTTCCAGCATAAAACGCAATTCATTCAGGTTAAGCATCGCGCGCGCGCGGCGCAAATCCAAAAAGCGCAAGGTCAACTCATCCACCAGTTTATCTTCCACAGGGTCAAGGTCTTCGGGGTTGGCAAGCAGCTCGCGCGGCGCATCGCCAAACACTTCGGACAGGTTCGCCATCACAAACTGATGATGGTCTTGTTCATCCTGTTCCACCGCCTGACGCAGAACGCCAAACATCAACTGATGGTCAGTATACTCGAAGTCCTCAACAGCCAGCGCGCTTAACCCAAACTCCTGCAACTTTCTATCCAGCCGGTACAACAGCGCGGGTTTGTGCAGTAAAACGCCCAGCCCGTATGCTTCGATTTTGAAAGTGGGATTGACCACCGCAAGCGCAGCAGATTCCACCCTGCGGGTTTGTCTTGCCGGGCGAACTTTGCGCGGCGTGACTCTACCCGCAGGCTGTTCCATCAAGAGCGAATTTTCATCCACCCGCAACATGCGCGCCAAAGCCTGACGGTAGGTATCGCGCTCGATGGGCGTGGGCAAGTCTTCGATGAGGGGAAGCACCTGCGCCGCAATTTCGTTTTTGACTTTTGCGTCGTTTAGATTCTTACCCGCCGCCAGCGTTTCCATTACAAAGGTGACTACAGGTTTCGCGCTTTCAATCACGCGCTTCCATTCTTCACGGTTGCGCGCAACAATCTCATCGGGGTCCAGTTCATCGGGCAGCGCGGCAACGCGAAGGTCGGCTTGCAGCCGCGCTTCGTTGCGGAGCAATCCGCGCGGGTCGAAGCCCAACTCCCCTTCCCGGTCCATCGCGGAGCGCGCCGCTTCCAGCCCGCGCAGGATGGCTTTCTGCCCCGCTGTATCCGGGTCCAGCGCGAGGACGATGCGGCGGGTGAAGCGTTTCAGCAATCGCAGCTGGTCTTCGGTCAGCGCCGTTCCCATCGGCGAGACGACGTTTTCGTATCCGGCTTGATGCAGCGCAATCACGTCGAGATAGCCTTCGACGATGACGGCTTGGTCGGCGGCGCGAATCGGCTTTCTGGCTCTGTCCAGCCCGTAGAGGATTCTGCCTTTGTTAAAAATCGCCGTGTCGGGCGAGTTCATAAACTTGGGGACGTCGTCCGGGTCCACAATGCGCGCGCCAAAGCCCGCCATGCGTCCGTTTTCATCGCGGATGGGAATCATGATGCGGTGGCGGAATTTGTCGTAAGTGTGTAATTGGTAATTGGTTGAAGATTGGGATTCGTTTGAATCGCGCGCGGAGAGCAAGCCAACGTCAATTAAATCCTGCTGCGAGTATCCTTTGGAAGAAAAATATGGGAGCAGGTTGTCGTAGCCGCGCGGGGCGTATCCTAAGCCAAAGGTCTCGATGGTCGCGTCGGTCAGTCCGCGCTTCTCGCGCAAATAGGTCAAGACTTCTTTGTTGTTGAACAACTGATTGCGGTAATAAATCAGCGCGTCTTCCAGCAGGGCGCGCAAACGCTCGTAGGCTTCTTTAACTTCGGGGGCTTCGCGCTTGAACTCTTGCAGCGTCACGCCCGCGCGTTCCGCGAGCTTTCGCAGCGCCTCTTTGAAGTCCAGCCCTTCCTTCTTCATCACAAACTTGAAGATGTCGCCGCTTTCGTTGCACGCGCCGTAACATTTCCACGTCCCCAACTCGGGCCAGACCACAAACGCGGGGGTGCGTTTGTTGTCGTGGAAGGGACAAAAGCCCGTATAACTGCGCCCCGATTTGCGGAGCTTCACGCCCGCTTCGGAGACGAGTTCCACGATGTCTATTCGGGATTTGATTTCATCAATGGAGGACATGGGGGAGGGTGGTTGGTGATTGGTAATTGGTGATTGGTGATTGGAGATTAACAAGCGCAGATGGATTATAGACGCATTTGGGAATTTTTGAGAAATTTTGCAAGAGAACGAACGCGCTTTATTACTCTGTAAAACAAGTTTTTCATTGGATTTCTTGCAAAAGTGTACCTTGCTCTGTCATTTCGAAGGAGCGCAGCGACTAAGAAATCTTGGAAAAGATTTCTCGCTGCCGCTCGAAATGACAATCTTAAAGAAAAACTTTCAAAGACTTTGTTTACGATGTATTTATTTTCGGAAAAGCCAATACTTAAGTTCTTTATGGAGCGGATACAACGGATAAAGATACGCGCCGTATAAAACGCCCGCAAAGTCGGTCATCAGGCGGCGGGCGCGGCGAAGGTTTTGGCGGTCATCGTTCAAAGGCAGGGAGAGCAATTCCTCCAGCGCGGGATGCAGCGTCGCGCCCGTGATTTTTTTGAAAACGCGGAATTGAAGCTGCCACGCCTCCAACTCGCCGTAGATGGAAAACGCGGTGAAGAATCCCTGCCGCAAGTGTTGAACTTCGTGAATGAGCAGAGTCCACGCCCCGGGATGAGTCAGCGCCGACTCGCGCGAATAATGCCTTGAATTGAAGTATATCGAG
>DAOTZP010000339.1:0-1544 GCA_034434265.1 Anaerolineales bacterium
TTAATTTTTACCGCAGAGGCGCGGAGGACACGGAGAAATTCATTAAAAACCCTGCGCCCTCTGCGACTCGGCGGTTCAAAACAGGCAAAATCCTTCTCTTTTGAAGGTGGCAACTTGCGTTAAATAGTAATTACCAATCTCCAATTACCAATTACTAATCACCAATCACCAATTACTTTTTACCCAAAGGAAACCATGAAACGAATTTTACTCACCCTCCTCGCCGCGCTTTTATTGACCGCGTGCGCCCCGCAAGCCGCCGAAATGCCCAAAGCGGAACTCCCCGCCGGTAAAGCATGGGCGGAAGGCAAGGAAATTTATTTCGTCCACACCGAAGCGTCCGACCCTGGCGTGGCGGAAAAATTGACCAACATGATGAAATCCCCCGTTATGCTCGTCCCCTCGCTGGCAAACGTGCCGGATGAATTGCTCGCCAATGTGTATGTCTTTACCAACGGCGTGACGGGTTCGGGTCCCTTTGGCTTTCAAGCCGACGTGTTCGATAACCCGCCCGGCACGGACGGATACACTCCGCTGCGCCGCTTGAATCTGGTCACATGGAAAGACGAATCCAAAGCGCGCGAGCTCAAATCCGCAAAGGAAGTGTTGGACGCGGAAGCCGCAGGCGAGCTGACCATCGAGCAGCCCGGCGCGGTGATTAACATGCCCTTCGTCGTCTGGGACGGCGGGAAGCGATAACGATAAACTGCAAACCTGACAGGTTTTCAAAACCTGTCAGGTTTTTCCATCGAGGTCGAATGTCATCTAAAAATCAAAACAAACCCGTTGACCCCGCCGTCATCGTCTTTGCGGGGATTGCCCTTTTGGCGATTGCCTTCGTGGTGGCGGCGTACCCCGCGGGCGCGGACGACTCGGGCGCGATGAGTCAACTCATGGTCGCCTTCGTCACGGGCTTAACAACGGGCGGATTAAGTTGCCTCGCCGTGCAGGGCGGCTTGCTCGCCAGCTCGCTCGCGCGTCAAATCGAACAGGATTACGCCGCGCAAATTCCCGGCGGAAAGAAAAAAGCCAAACTGTCCGCGCCCAAAACGAACAGCGCCCCGCCCATTCTGCTTTTCCTGACCGCCAAACTTATCGCCTACACCCTGCTGGGCGCGCTGCTTGGCTGGCTTGGCTCGTACCTCGCCCTCAGCCCGCTCACCCGCGCCGCGTTGATGATTGCCATTGCGATTTTTATGATAGGCAACGCGCTGCGGATGTTCAACGTCCACCCCGTCTTTCGCTACTTTGCCATCGAGCCGCCCAAATTCATCACGCGCTACATCCGCAAAACCGCCAAAGGCACGGATACCGCCACGCCGATTTTTCTCGGCTTGCTCACGGTCTTCATCCCCTGCGGCGTGACTCAAGCCATGATGGCAACCGCGCTCGGCACGGGCAGCACGGCGATGGGCGCGGCGTTGATGTTCGCCTTCACGCTTGGCACAAGCCCCGTGTTTTTCATCGTTGCGTATCTCGCTGCCGAACTCGGCGCAAAACTGGAAAAATTCTTCATGCGCTTTGTCGCGGCGGTCGTTTTGATT
>DAOTZP010000340.1:0-9565 GCA_034434265.1 Anaerolineales bacterium
GTGAGGCGCGCGTTTCAAGCGCGCCACGCTGCGGACATGGAGACCTGCATAATATCAAGAAAGGAGAACGCATACGTCATGCCGCTTGCCAAAGAAGTCAAGACAAAGGCGATTGAAGATTTTCACCGCCACGAGAAGGACACCGGCTCGCCTGAAGTTCAGGTTGCCATCCTTACCAGCCGCATCAATCAGTTAACTGAACACTTGCGGAACAACAAGCAGGACCAATCCTGCCGCCGCGGTCTGCTTAAGTTGGTGGGTCAGCGCCGTCGTTTGCTCACATATTTGCGCCAGCATAATTACCAGAGCTACCTCAGCGTAACCGACCGCTTGCAGCTTCGCCGCAAATAGTAAGAAACCCAAAGACCTGACAGGTTTCCCAAAACCCGTCAGGTCTTTACAAATTACGCGCCCGCAGTCAGGAATTGAATAGCGCGAACAACACAGGTTGTTCTCACTCTTCAGTCCCTGACACACTGGCGGGAATAATATTGTATGGCGAAGTTTATTTTTTCGCCTTACGCAACAGGAGAAAATTAAATATGAAACCCGAATCAAAGCGTTATTCCACGATGGTTGGAACGCGCGAACATTTTTTTGAAACCGGCAAGCTGGCTGCGCAGGCAGGCGGCGCCGTAACATTTGGCACAGGCGAATCAATTGTCTTTGCCGCCGCCACGATGGGCGATGTGCGCGAAGGCATTGACTTCTTTCCCCTCTCGGTGGATTTTGAAGAAAGACTATACGCGGGAGGAAAAATCCCCGGTTCTTTCTTCCGCCGCGAAGGACGCGCCGCGACCGAAGCCATTCTGGTGGGACGCCTGACCGACCGCCCGCTGCGCCCGCTCTTTCAACATGGAATGCGCAACGAAGTGCAGGTCATCATGTACACTTTCTCATCGGACGGCGAAAATCCGCTTGATATTCTTGCCATCAACGCCGCTTCCGCCGCGATTATGATTTCAGACATCCCTTGGGGCGGACCGGTTGGCGCTGTGCGCGTGGGGAGAATCAACGGCGAGTTTGTCATTAACCCGACCTTTGCTGAAATGGACGCCTCCGACCTCGACCTGCGCATTGCCGGAACCCGCGACGCGATTTTGATGGTGGAGTGTGGCGCAAATGAAATTCCTGAAGATGTGATGGTGCAGGCGTTGGAACTCGGTCATAAATCCATTCAACCAATTATTGACCTGCAACTTCAAATGCAGGCTGAAATTGGCAAACCGAAACGCGAAGCGACGATTGTCACCGCCAATGAAGAACTGCAAAAGAAAGTCTTCGATGCGGTTAACGTCCGCATGAACGAATTGCTCGACAAGCCGCTCAGCAAAGCCGAATTTTACGGCGGCATGGATGAACTGCAAGCCGCCATCGTTGCGGAATTTTGCATCCCCGGCGATGAAACCGCGCCATCTGAAAAAGATGTCAAATCGGCGTTTAGCGAAGCGGAACATAAAATCGTCCGCGAGAGGATTCTCAGCATGGGCAAACGCCCCGATGGACGCGCCCCAACTGAAATCCGCCCGATTTGGTGTGAAGTGGGCTTGTATCCCCGCGCGCACGGCACGGGATTGTTCACCCGCGGTGAGACGCAGGTTTTATCTTTTGTCACGCTTGGCACGCTTGGCGAGGCGCAAGAACTGGATAACCTTACCCCGATTAAAGAAAAAAGATATTTGCATCATTACAGCTTCCCGCCTTTTTCCACAGGCGAAGTAAAACCCCTGCGCGGACAAAGCCGCCGCGAGGTAGGTCACGGCGCGCTGGCAGAACGCGCGCTTGAGCCGGTCATCCCCTCTGAGGAAACCTTCCCATACATGATTCGCGTTGTCTCGGAAGTGATGTCTTCCAATGGCTCCACTTCGATGGGTTCGGTCTGCGGCTCGACCCTTGCGCTTATGGATGCAGGCGTGCCAATCAAGTCTCCCGTCTCTGGCGTGGCAATGGGATTAATCACGGACGATACGGGGCGCTATCAAATTTTGACCGATATTCAAGGCACGGAAGACCACTTGGGCGATATGGATTTCAAAGTGGCGGGAACCGCGCAAGGAATCACCGCGCTGCAAATGGATATAAAAATCAGCGGGTTGAGCGCGCAAATGATGAAGGAAGCGTTGGAGCAGGCTCGGGTGGCGAGAATGTCCATCATGGAGAAAATGCTCGAGGTAATTTCCGCCCCGCGCGTTGAGTTGAAGCCGCATGCGCCGCGCATCATCACCGTCAAAATTCCGGTGGATAAAATCGGCGCGCTCATTGGTCCCGGCGGAAAGAACATCCGCGCTTTGCAGGAAGAGACCGGCACAAAGATTGATATTGAGGAAGACGGCACTGTTTATATTGCATCCACCGATGGCGCGGGCGCGAAGATTGCCCAAGAAAAAGTGGAAGCGCTGGGCGAATCGGTTGTGATTGGCAACATTTATACCGGTCAGGTGGTTCGCGTTGAAGCGTTTGGCGCGTTTGTGAATATTCTTCCCGGCGTGGATGGCTTGGTGCATATTTCACAACTTGCCAGCGAGCGCGTCAACTCTGTGGAAGATGTTTGCTCGATAGGCGATGAATTAACCGTCATGGTGACGGATATTGACCCGCAGGGCAAAATTCGCCTTTCGCGTCAGGCTGTGTTGGAAGGCTGGTCTGTGGAAGAAGCCCGCGAGAAGGATAAGGGCAGCGGGGGGCGCAACGGCGGCGGACGGGGAGGCGATAAGCGCGGCGGAGGCGACAAGCGCGGCGGAGGCGACAAGCGCGGTGGAGGAAACCGCGACCGGCGATAAAAACACGGTGGACGGAGCAAAAATCTCCGTCCACTTTTTTTTGTGATATATGTCCGCAAATCTTATTAAAATCTACCCTAGCATTTTGACCTTTTTTGTCTTACATTGTACGGCACATGAAGTGAATTCACCCGATTGATAAAGGAGTCAAGATGAAAACGTTACTTGAAAAAGGTTTGCTGGCGGGAATGGGTCTGCTTTCGATGACGCGCGAAAAAGCCCAGCAGGTGATTGAAGAGCTCAGCCGCGAAGGCGAAGTGCAAAAAAATGAAGTGTCGCGCTGGGTGGACCAGCTGGCAGACCGCGGCGAAGAGGAACGCAGCGCGCTGCGCAAGTTAATCCGCGATGAAATGAAAAAAGTCTTGGATGAAATGGGACTGGTCACCAAACAGGACATTCAAGACTTGCTGAATAAAAAGGATTAAATTCGTCCGCTGACTTTTCATGTTTAATCCGAATCGTCCCATTCGCCATTTGCAGCGATACAGTGAACTCGCTGCCATTTTTGCCCGTCATGGATTTGGGTCCCTCTTTCCGCGCGCTGAATCCAACCTGCGGCGGTTTCGGTTTCCGTGGCAGACAGGGCGCGGCGGGAGCGCTCCCAAAATGGATAATCTGGCGCTGCATTTTCGGCTGGCATTGGAGGAGGCGGGTCCGACATTTGTTAAGTTTGGTCAAATTCTTTCCACCCGCCCCGACCTGCTTCCGCTGCCATTTATTACCGAATTAAGCAAACTGGTGGATTCTGTCACACCGGAGCCGTGGGCGGTTGTTCGCGCGGTGTTAACCCGCGAGCTTGGGCAGACTCCCGAAGAAGCCTTCGCTTCCATTGACCCGAAGCCGATGGCTTCCGCTTCCTTGTCGCAGGTTCATGCGGCAACGCTGCCCGACGGTCACGAAGTGGTGATTAAGGTGCAGCGCCCAAACATTGCTTCGGTGATAGAGACCGACCTTGAAATTCTTTCCTCGCTGGCGGCGAGCGCGCAATCCACTTCATTGGGAAAGGTGTATGACTTCATCGGCATTGCCGATGATTTCAGTTTTACGCTGCGCAACGAACTGGATTACCAGCGCGAAGGACGCAACGCCGACCGTTTGCGCGAAAACTTTATCAACGAGCCGCATTTGCTTTATATTCCCAAAGTGTATTGGGGATTAAGCACGCAAAAAGTTCTCGTGCTTGAACGCATTTACGGCGTGAAGATTAGCGATATTGCGGGGCTGGACGCAGCCGGATATGACCGCCATAAAGTCGCCATAAACAGCGCGGGCGCAATCATCAAAGAAGCGCTTGAAGACGGGTTCTTCCACGCCGACCCGCATTCCGGCAACTACATCATCATGCCCGGCGAAGTGATTGGGCTGGTGGATTTTGGCAAAGTGGGATATTTGCGCGGCAAAGACCGCATGGATTTAATTCGCACATACATCTTTGCGGTTGAAATGGATGTGGACGGGCTGATTGACCAGCTGATACGCATCGGCGCTGTAAGAGAAGACGCAGACCGCAACAGACTCGCTTACGATTTCAACCGCTTTCTGAATAAATATAACGGCGTGCCAATCAAGTACATTCGCGCGCGCGAGTTGATTGATGAAATTACCTCCATCACATTTCGGCACCGCCTCCGCCTGCCGACCGCATGGTGGCTTCTCATCCAAACGATTGCCATGCTCGAAGGCATCGGCTTGCAGCTCGACCCAAACTTCGACGTATTCAAAGCCGCGCAGCCATATATTCAAAGGTTAATGAAAAACCTTCTCCTTCCGCAAGATGACTGGATGCGAAATATGCTGATGGATGCCGCAAATTGGGGGGATGTGCTTCACCGCCTGCCGCGCGTTGGCAGCCGCGTGTTGGAGCGTATTGAACGCAACGAACCGTTCCGCATGGAGATTAAAGAGATTGACCGCATTTTGAGCAGGGTTGACCGGCTTGTTACGCGCCTTGCGCTCAGTTTGCTGGTTGCCGCGTTTGTTATTGGTCTGCCCATCTTAATTCCGCTTACCGCTCCCGGCAGCCTGCCGCGCTGGCTTCTCATCATTGGGATAATTCCGATTATTGTCGCCGGTATGTGGTTGGCAATTTCCCTGTTGAACACGCCAAAGAAGTAAAAAAACAAAAATCCCATCCAATCTTACGTTTGTTTGTCATCCATTTCTTAAATTTCATCCAAATCATCATCGTCCATCTCACCGAGAATATCGGCGGGGTTAAACGGCGGCTGGCTTGGGTCATACCGTTTGGGCGTGGAGGGCGGCGCGATGTTGCGCGTCCAACGGTGACGATGTTTCATATCCGCAATCATTTCTTGATGAAGTTCATCGTTTTCCATCCATCGTTCAAGCCGCGCAATGTGTTTCTTCACCCAATCGGCAGGCTCGCCGGGTTCACCGTTATCCGCATCGAGGAAACCCCAATCCACAACGGGAAATGGGTTTTGCTCAGGCATGAAAACGTTAAACAAATTCGCCAGACGCGGATGAATGCTTGGTTTGTACGGCGCAATTCGTTCTTTTTGATTTTCCGTGCGGACGCGGCGAATCTCGTCCTTTGTTTTCGGCGCGGATGGGTCAATGAATTCCATCATGCGGTCGTAGCGCGAGCCGTCGCCTGCGGGCGGAATCCACGGGATGCGGTGCGCGTTATCGCGCCACCAGATGACTTCCGCAAGCAAGCGCCGCGCCTTTTTGTCGTCGAAACGCGAGCAGAGCTCGCCCAGCGCTTCCGCCGCATCGGCAAAGAAGCCGAGGTCGGCATACTGCCAGCCAATCCAATACAGGGTTGCGCGCGGGTCTTGGGCTTTCTGAATGGCATCCGCAAAAATAGACCATGCGTAATTTGTGCATTCTTCGTCGCCGAGGCAATACGCGCCGAGCAATTCCATCTTGCCGTCTTCGAGAATTTCGCGCACATCTTTCGGACCGCCGCGTTCCATTCTGATTTCGTATTTTCCATCCCAGCGGCTCATAAAGCGATACGACAACGCCAGCCTGCGCCGCTGCTGCCACGGACGGTCGTCCCACTCGTCAATGTGCTGCTGGATGGCGACGCGGTTATCGTAAATACACCACTCGTCGCAGAACAACTCATAGACGAGTTCGCTGGCTTTGGCGCAATCGGGAAACAATGCCAGTATATCGAAACATAGAGCAGCCGCGTCGGCTTGCCCGCAATACCATTGACCTTCTTCGCGGGCGCGGGCTAAGGTTTTGTGAACGTAATCGGGGTAGGTTGTCATGCGAATAACCTTTGTTATTTATCGAGCAGACTTCGGATTGCTTCTTCCTGTCCCGTGCGGAAAGAATCGAAGCCAAAGTGGGTGTGGAGTTGTTCCATCAGCGACATAAGCAAAGTATATCAAAACAAAACAATTGATTTGGTATTGGAAGGCGGATGTTTTTCGCCTACAATATCCGCGCAAACTGTTTTACGACAGACAGAAGCCGTCACGTTCAATGCGCTCCGCGTGAGTCAAATATTGGTGATACCATGATATTCCTGACATCGGCAGCAATTAATTATCTCAGTCAATCCATCCTTACAGGAGGAACACCCATGACCCCAACCTATCCCATTCTTGAGTACGATACCGCCTCTGAGTCAAAACTTGAGCCAGCGCGATTGATAAAACCGCGTGATGTGCCAGAACATTGCGTCATTTCTTTTTTCCGCGAAGTGAACGAAAAAGTCGTGGTCGAAAAACAGGCGCGGGTGGCGGTTGCCAATCGCTGGGAAGATGGCGAACATCCCCTGTACGAAATCGAACACCGCGGTCGGCGGCTGGCTTTTTTTCACCCCGGCGTAGGCGCGCCAATTGCTGCCGGATTACTCGAAGAGGCGATTGCCTTTGGTTGCAGGAAGTTCGTTGTGGTTGGCGGCGCCGGAGTTCTGGTCAAGGAATTGACTGTTGGCAAACTGATTCTGGTCGAGAGCGCAGTGCGGGGTGAAGGGCTGTCTTACCACTACCTGCCGCCTGCGCGCGAAGTCCAGGCCCAGCCCCAAGTCCTGGCGGTCCTTCGCGCCACGCTGGAGGCGCGCGGCTTGCCATTCGTCAGCGACAAAACTTGGACAACAGATGCGCCCTACCGCGAAACGCAGGCAGTCATTGACGCCCGCCGCGCCGAAGGTTGTCTGACGGTCGAGATGGAAGCCGCCAGCCTGATGGCAGTAGCGCAATTCCGGAATGTGCCGCTGGGACAAATCCTGTATGCTGGCGACGACCTAAGCGGCGAAGACTGGGACAATCGCGGCTGGCAATCGCGCAAAGAAGTGCGTGAGAGCCTGTTTTGGCTGGCGGCGGACGCCTGCCTGGAGATGTGACATTCAAGACGTGTTTGCAGGCCACGATTACCCAAGCAGGCTATACACCCAACCGGCTATCACGGCGCCCAGCCAGAGCGTGCCCACAACCAGCGAGATGACGCGCCAGCGGGCGATGGCAAATGCTCCCGCAATGGCGCCAAAGGAAGTGCCAGCGCCGGTGATGAGAAATGCCAGCGCGGCGCCTTCGCTCATGCCGCCATCCAGCATGGCGCGCACCAGAGGGAGAGAGGCTTCGGTGTTGATGTAGAACGGCAGTCCCAGCGTGGCGGCGAGGGGGATGCCATAGGCGCGCCCGTCGCCAAACAGGGCAGGGAGCCACTCCGCTGGAATAAGCCCATTGAGGATATAACCGACAAAGGCAAAGGCGAAGAATAACCCCAGCAGGGTTTTGCCGGTGGCGAGCATTTCGTCAACGATGCGCCGGGCGGTAATTTGGGGTTTGGCGCTCAGCACATTGAGGGTGAGCACGCCCTGCGCGGGGATGCGTGACTGATTTTTGAGCCAGCCGCGCGCTTCGACCACAGAGGCAATCACCCCGCCGAGTAAGCCGAGAAAAATGGAACTGAGAAAGAACGCCCAGGCGAATTTCCAGCCGAACAAACCGGCGCTGTAAATCAGTTCCTGCGGCGAGGTGAGCGGCGAAGCAACCATAAAGGCAACAATGGGCGCCCAGGGCATGGAGCCTGCCAGCATTCCCAGCAGAATGGCGGTGGTGCCGCATGAACACAGCGGGGTCGCCACAGCCGCCGCGGTTGCGCCGATAATCCCGGCTTGCCGGTAACGCCGCAGCCATGCCGAGAGGGTGTCGCTGTTCAGGTACAGTTTGAGCAGGCTGGCAATGACGATGCTGAAAAGCAAATACAGCCAGTTGTGGGAAAAGGTTATCCAAACCTGAGTAAGAGCGTTAGAGAAAAGTGTCATTATTGTCTCCAGATAAACATCAAAATTTTGTTGAGGATGTAGATGCCGCCAAACGCGACGGTCAGGTTGAATTTGCCAGCGCTGTATAACGCCCAGCACGCCAGCGCAAAGATGACGAGTTCGAGCAGGGACAGCCAGGGTTCTTCCAGCCGCCGCGTGGATTTGGGGGCGAGGAACGTTCCCCACAGTACAGCGAACAGGGCGGGCGCGCCAAGCCCAAGCAGGAATTTCATAAGGGAATTGCCGCCCGTTTGGAAGCCCCAGTATCCGAAGATAGCGAGGATACAGAGTTCGAGCAGGAAGCGCACGAGCAGGTTAAGCATTTGGAACAGTTGCATGGGGGTCTCCTGTCTTGTTTGTTTTGAGTTTCACGCACAGGATTTTCAGGTTGAGATTGTGGGCGCGAAAGAGTACGCCCAGCAGCGCCGCCTGGTCGGGTAGTTCGCCTGTCAGCAGCGTGTTACCGTCATCGTCTTCGGCGTGGGTCAACTCTGGGAACCAGGCAGCCTGTTCGAGGTCCAGCGCGCCGCGCAGACGGATTTTGTAAAAGGGTGGGCGTGAGGTTGGGTTCATGTCCCCATCTTATTCAGGCGCGCCAAACCCTTCATCTCCCAATGGAGGGATTTGTGGGGGGAGTTTCTCTCCCTGCCGAAATCTCCCGATTGGGAGATGGAAAAAGAAACTCCCTGCCCTACACTTGGCGGCAAGGAGAAAAAGACATGAAAAACCTGATTGCAAAACAACCGTTGATTTTTTCTGTGCTGGTCATACTCGTGCTTGAAGCGTTCGTTCTGGCGGGGTTCTTGTTTAGCAAGGCGTCAGGCGTGCCGCTGGTCTCGCTCGACCTGCCGCTGTTGGCGCTCAACGCGGCGCTTGCCGTCGTCATCCTTTCCGTTTTGGGCTGGTGGAAGGACGCAGGCTTCAACGCGCCATCGCAATGGAAGAATTTGCGCCTTTTGCTCGTGCCGCTGGCGTTGTTGATTGGACCCACGCTCTTTTTTCAGCCGCAACTTCCCGCGCCTGGCAAAATCATTGTTCTGCTGATTGTGACCCTGTTGATTGGTTTTCAGGAAGAAGCAATTTTTCGCGGAGCGCTGCTGCGCGCGCTCAGACCGCAAGGCGTGATGAAGGCGGCGCTCATCTCTGCGGCGTTGTTTGGCGTCATCCACATCAACTCGCTTTTGGTCGGGCGCGACCCCATCTTTGTGTTGTCACAAATCATTGCTTCGTTTCTGGGGGCAATCGGTCTTGGCGCGCTGCGTATTCGCATGAACAGTGTCGTGCCGCTGGTGCTGCTCCATGCCTTCAATGACTTTGTTCAGTTCAGCGCGACAGGCGGCATGGAAGCGGGCGAAGTGGCGCTGTACATCCCGATTTTGAAGGTCGTTATTTCGGGGCTGATGGCGCTGTACGGTTTCTATCTGCTGCGCGGTTACAAGGAAGACACGGAATAAAGAAACTGACGGTCACTGTAGTGACCGTCAGTTGATTAACCCCAATTCACGCGCCTTGCCTGCGGCGCTCACGCGGTCATCCA
>DAOTZP010000341.1:0-3645 GCA_034434265.1 Anaerolineales bacterium
TGGCGATTGGAGATTGGAGATTGGCGATTGGTAACTGGCGATTGGTAATTGGCAATTGGAGATTGGGGCGCGGCTGGCTGACTGGTCACTGATTCACTGATTACTGATTCACTGATTACCGGCTTCTGGCTGTCGGGAATCGCAACGGGCTGCATGGATTCAACAGAAGGCTTGCCCCCCGGCTTACTGACCACTGATGACTGATTACTGTTTACTGATAACCGGTCGCTCGCTCCCACCAACTTATTCAACGGGCGAATCTGCGCGCGGGTGAGCGGTCCCGCGAGGAAGTTCATCGCCCAGCGGGTTTGGAAGAGGACGGGATTCTTTTCGTGGACGTTGTTCATCACGAAGACGCGCTTGCCCAACGCGGAGATGAGTTTGTCCATCTCGGCGCGGGAGAATCCGCCCGCGAGGCTTTCCAGCCCGTCGAGCAGGCGGTTCTTGTCGCGCTCGGTTTGCAGTTTGCCGATGAACCATGTGCCGGTGTTGGAAAGCGCCTTGTAATCCAAATCCACCGGGTTTTGGGTGGCGAGCAAAATTCCCAAGCCAAAGGCGCGCGCCTGTTTGAGCATCCGCAGCAGCGGCTGTTTGGAAGGCGGGTTGGCGGTGGGCGGCAGGTAGCCGTAAATTTCATCCATATAAAGCAGCGCGCGCAGGTGACTCGTCCCCTTTTGCGTTCTCATCCACGTTTCGACGGCGGAGAGCAGCAGCGTGGTGAAGAACATCCGCTCGCCGTCGGAAAGGTGCGCGAGGTAAAACACGCTGTGGCGCGGCTGACCTTCGGGCGTGAAGAGCAGCGACTGAATATCCAGCGCTTCTCCTTCGCGCCAGGCTTCAAACGCGGGCGCGGCGAGGATGTTATTGAGCGTCATCGCCAGTTCCATGCGGTCTTTGGGCGGGAAGAAGGTATCCACGGGGAACGCGCCAAGTTTGTCGAAGGGCGGCGTTTGCGTTTGCAGGATGAGTTCGGTCAGGTCAAGGTCTTGCCCCTGACTCCAATGAATCTCAAAGATATTGGAAAGCAGGATGTGTTCGCGCGAGCGGATGGGGTCGAGGTCGTTCATGCCGACCAGACCGAGCAGCGCGGTGACGGTGCTGGCGATTCGCTCGCGCAGCGCTTCGCGGTTTTCTTCCCAATCGAGCTCGGGCGCGGCGAGCGAAGATAACACACTGACGGGAATTCCCGCGTCGGAGCCGGGGGTATAAACCGCGAATTTGACCATCTCGCCGAGCAGTTGGATTCTGTCCGCGCCGATTCCCCACTCCTGCAAGCCCTTGCGCCAGGAGGCGGCGGCTTCCCGCGCAATTTCCTCCAACGGCTTATCGGCGCGGCGGGCGACTTCGGGGTCAATCCACGGCTGGAAGTCGGCGGGCAGCAGGTTGGGGAAGTGCAGCAGCAGGTTGGTCAGGTCGCCTTTGGGGTCAATGATGATGGCGGGAACGCCCTGCAACGCGGCTTCTTCCAACAGTCCAATACACAAGCCGGTCTTGCCGGAGCCGGTCATACCGGTCACCACCGCGTGCGTGGTCAAATCGGCGGGGTCGTATTCGAGTGTTACGTCCGTGAGTTTCGCGGCTTTTGAGTCAAAGATTTTTCCGAGATAGAAGGCGTCGTCGGGCATGGGAGTCTCCTGCCGCTGGTTGCTTTACGAAATGAACCATTGGCTATTTTGGAATTATGGATTTGAATGTAAAAGTTGGCGCTTTTGCGGCGCTTCGTAGAACGAGTGTGCTATGTCCAGTAGTGTAATTGATTTTGGGAGGGGAGGCAAGTTAAGAAAGCAAAGCCGGTTGAAAGACGATTCCATCCAATTGCTTTTCCGCAATCTTGATGTATTTGGGAACGAGTTCAATTCCCAGATAATTACGTCCATTTTTCTTGGCGACACAGGCAGTTGTTCCTGAACCCATAAATGGGTCAAGCACGATATCCTGTTCTTTTGTGCTGGCGAGAATGCAGTTTTTTACCAACTCTTCGGGAAAGACAGCAAAATGCGCGCCACGGAATTTTCCTAAAGAAATATCCCATACGGTGCGTTTGTTTCTGCCTAACGGATGAAAAGCCTGGTCCCACCTGCCGTCGTGCAAATTGTGATTGCCTCCGTTTTTTCCGCTTTCGGGAGTGCCGTTGCGTTTGCCAAAGTGATTCCGTCCGCCTTTCATCTTTGACTTTTCTGTAAAGGTGACGTGAGGTTCTCGAATTGCGTCCGCATTGTAAAAGTAATCTTTTGACTTTGCCAACAAAAAGATATGCTCATGCGCCGTAGTTGGACGGTTTTTAACAGAAGACGGCATTGCATTGGGTTTATTCCAAATAATTTCGCTGCGCAAAAACCAGCCCATATCTTGTAATGCCAATGCTGCGCGCCACGGAATTCCTAAAAGTTGCTCTTTTCGATAGGTATCTCCGAGATTCAGCCAAAGCGTGCCATCATCACGAAGAACGCGTTTTAATTCCTCGAAGAGTTCAACGAGTCTTTCGACGTATTGTTTCGGGTTATCTTCACGCCCAAATTCTTGTAACGCCAGTTTGGGGTCGTCCGAATATTCGCGATGCCCAAAATAGGGAGGGCTTGTTACTATCGTCTGCACATAATTTGACGGCAAAGATTTAGCGATAGTCCACGCGCTTCCTTGAATGATGGTGTTTATGGGCTTAAATTCCACAAATGAATGACGCTGTTTGATTTCCTGTAAAGTCATACAAACCTCTTATTCCGACAAGGGTTTTGAAGTTATGTTGCCTTTCAACAAAGAAGCAATAAACTCATCCAACTTTGCTTGTTCTTCATCGCTAAATTCGCCGAATTCATTAGGGCTAAGGTCAAAGATAATCGCATGGTCAACCATTTTGCGGATGTTCTCTTTTTCCCTTTCAGACCAGTTTTTAGCGACAATCACGACGATTAAATAATCATCTGGATTTGCGCTTTTCGCCGTATTCATTGCCGATTTTATGTCTCTGGTAAATAAATGCGCGTGCCCCCCGCCTTCGGTCTCCCTTGTTTTAATTGGAATCAATATTCTTTGGATGGATTTCCCGTCAACGTCAATGAGATTTACGCTAACATCGTAAGTTTCATTTCCAATGGATACTTGCTTGTCGATTATCTCAACCCTGGAATAGACGCCATAGTTGCCGTGTTTTTCAAAAAATGTTTGTATTGAAACAAGTACGGCGGTTCGGACAATGGTTTCTTTTTCATGCCCCTTAATGCTGCGTCTTGAGCCTTCAAGACGGTCAATAAGAACTTCACGAACGGCTTTCCATTCAAAAGTTTTAACATTTCCACGATATTTGAATATCAATTCCGCAAGCGCTTCCGCTTCAACTTCATTTTTTGCTTTTTCGGGAGATTTTGGTAATGCGTTGAATTAAGGGAGATAGCCTTTGCTGAGGCGCGTCTCGAATTAGCCATGAAAGCATGTAATAACAGGCTTTTACGTGCGGATAACTCCTGCCAACTCCGTCAAACAAGAAGGGAATATTTTTATCGTTTTCAGCGGAATAGCACGATAAGATTGCATTAAATATTTCGTTTTTACTTGCCGTTTTTAGAATTTCATCAAGAGAATCGGCTCTGGAGGTTGACTCTTGAAATCGAGATTCTATCCAGTCGTAAAAAGGTCTGGCTTTATCAA
>DAOTZP010000342.1:0-2879 GCA_034434265.1 Anaerolineales bacterium
CCGTCAGCGGGTCGTACACTTGCGCCACGTCGCCCGCCGCAAAGATATTTTCATCATTGGTTTGCAAATGTTCGTTGACCAGAATTCCGCGCCCGCAATGCAAGCCCGCATCCTTCGCCAGCTCCACGCGCGGCGCAACGCCCACCGCATACGCCGCCAAATCACACCGAATGGTTTTGCCGTCTTTCAACTTCACGCCCGTCACGCGCCCATTCCTGCCGAGAATTTCCGCAAGGTCGGAGCGGTAATGCAGCCTCACGCCTTCCTGCATCAAGCGCGATTCAATGATGCGCGACTCTTGAATATCCAGCACGTTGCTCCAATACCGTTCGCCGCGCAAAAGATAATGAACGTCCATGCCGCGCGCCAGCAAGCCTTCGGTCAATTCCAGCGCGGTAATTCCGCCGCCGACCACCACCGCTGTTTTTCCGCGCCGCGCCTGTTGAATGATGTTTTGCGCGTCGGTCAAATTGTCCATTTTGACCACGCCTTGCAGCTCCGCGCCGGGGACATTAAGCGGAATGGCTTGCGCGCCGGTGGCAATTAACAAACGGTCATACGCCAGCGCGGGTTTTCCATCCAGTTCGAGTTTTTTCTCCTCCCGCAAAATTTTCTTCGCCCGCGCATTTACAAACGAAAAACTCAACGCGCGGTAATTTTCCCGCCGCTGCGGATACAATGCCTTATCGCCCAACTCGCCGGTTAAGTAGTAAGCCAGCCCGGGACGTGAATAAAATCCGTGCGGGTCTTCGCTGACCAGCGTAATCCCGCCATATTGGTCCACCGAGCGAATCGCTTCAATGGCGGAAAAACCCGCCACGCCCGAACCAAGAATGACGTACTTCACGCCAGCCTTCCTGCAAACAAATCGGTTTGCGCAAATCGCAGCACGCCGCGCGGGCAGCGCGCCACGCACTCGCCGCAGGTCAAGCACTCGCTGCGGGTAATCGCTTCTTCCCGCCAGACGTGCGCGCGCACGTCAATACCAATAGGGCAGTTATATGAACAAATGCCGCATTGCACGCAGCGCGAAGATTCCGCAACCACATGCCCGGATGTTAAAACCGCGCGGCGGGTGGAATCTTTTTTGAAAATATTCAAAAATGCCATAGAAACCTCATACATTATTGTAAGGCTTTCACGAAAAATACAAAGATGATGAATTGTACAAAAGGGGTGTGACAAATGGTGTATCAAAAACGATGAAATTGTGAAGAAATTGCAAAGATGAAATTAAAGCAATTTCAAAATTGCGGGCGCGATTCCGGTTAAATCTTTAATCCCCTTTTGAAATGTCCGTCTTGCGTCCAAGTCCCCCATCAACAGCAGCGGCACGGGCGCGGAGGTATGTTTGCGGGTGGACAAGTCTTCCATATTGCCGTGGTCGGAGGTGAGCAAAATCAGCGCGTCTTCATTGCGCCACGCATCGAGCAAGCCTTTCAGCACGCCGTCGAAACTTTCCATTTGCTGCACGGCAGATTCCATGTCCTGTTTATGTCCGGCATAGTCGCTTGCCCAATATTCAAAAAAAGAAAAGTCGTAACGACTCGCCAGCCGCGCAAGTTGTATGCCTGCTTCATAAGAATCAAACATGGGCGCATCGGGATGCTTCAAAAATTCGCGCCAGCCCTTGCCCGTAAAATCCGCCGAGAGCGCGTTGCCCGCGTAATAATCTTCGCGCGTGAAGAGCGGCAGCCCGGCATTGGTCACCGCCAGTGGAATGGATGAATACAACCGCTTGCCCGAATCAATGCCGTCAAAATAACGCGGCGGGTATGCGTTGAGCAGCGCGGCGGTTTTGCCCGCTTTTACAAGTTTGGAAAACACGGTTTTGCCGTCGAGGTATTGCGCCACTTCGGGGTTGGGTTTGGGACCGTAGTGATAGCCCAACTCGGCGGGGATGTTGATGCCGGTTACGAGAACCGCCTGCCCCGTTGCGGATTGCGGCAAGCCGCGCACGCCGAGATTGGGGTCAATGGAAAGGAGCGTGGCGCGCTTGCCTTCAAACGGGGCGGCGGCGCGGGTTAATTTCAACCCGCCGAGCAGGGATTGCATGGCGGGCATTTCGGCGCGGGCAAACGGGTTGGTTTGCGGGTCGTCCGCGCCCAGCCCGATGCCGTCGAGAAATAAAAAGAGAATCTTCATGCGGGTTTTTGCCACAACATCCAAACGGAGGGGCGGTTGTTTTTGTCGAAGCCGTCCGCGCGATGGAGAAGAGTCAAATTACGGGCGGAGATGAGGTCAAGGTCGGCGGCTAAAAAGCCGGGGGAGGATGAATCCGCGCTGGCGGGTTTGAAGAATCCGTACACGAGCCAGAATCCGTTTGGGGCGAGGATTCTATCCAGCTGGCGCAAGTATCCCGCCTTGTTCTGCACGCCGTGAAAGCAGCCAATATCGAGCGCAAGTTCAAACTGCCCGTGAATGTTTTTGAGTTGGGTTACGTCATCTACAAACAGGTTTGCCTGCACGCCCGCCGTTTTGATTTTTTTCTTTGCAATGGCAATGGCGCGGCTGGCAAAATCCACCCCTGTCACCTGCCATCCTGTTTTTGCGAGCGTAATGAGGTTTGTGCCTGTTCCGCAACCGAGGTCTATTGCGCGGGCGGCGGGATGCGTTTTGATGAAGTCGAACAGTTCGGGCGGGGTAATGCCGCTGTCCCATGGGGCGCGTCGAAAGTACCAAAGGTTAAAGGCGAGACGGCGGAGGAAGGACATGAAACGTTGCGGGGTGCGGGTTACGGGTTACAAGTTACAAGTTACAGGTTACAGGTTGAAGGTTGTAACTTTGTTGTTTTACTTGTTGAGCGAGTCGCGCACTTTTTGCGGGTCGAAACTGCCAGCCATGCGCCAAAGTTCTTTGCCGTTTTCATCAAAGTAGAT